>JASFIX010000665.1:0-3002 GCA_050122435.1 Desulfobacterales bacterium | reverse complement strand
CTCTGGAATATGTTACTGCCGCCGACATTTACAACAAATGCGGTGAACTGGAAGATCTTTTTGTTCCGGGCCTTTCGGCCTGCCTGGGGTGTAATTCCGAGCTTTTGATTCGTCACAGTTTGAGAAGAATCGGGCCCAACACCGTCGTTGCAACCCCACCGGGATGTATTCCCGGTGTAGGCTCGGTTGGCATAAACGGCCTGACAGGGACCAAAACTCCGGTTTTCCATCCCCTGTTGACCAATACGGCATCTATGCTGGCCGGGGTGCGACGCTATTATAATCGCATTGGACGTGATGTAACCATGCTGGCGCTGGCGGGGGACGGCGGCACCGCTGATGTCGGATTTCAATCGCTCTCTGGAGCTGCCGAGCGCGGTGAGCAGATGATTTATATCTGCGTGGACAATGAAGGCTACATGAATACCGGTGTTCAGCGCTCAAGCACGACGCCTTTTGGCGCCTGGACTTCAACAACACCTGTCGGTTCTGATCTGCGTGGCAAGACCCGTGACGCCAAGTATATGCCGGTCATTATGCTGATGCATAATTGCGAATATGTCGCAACGGCTTCAACTGCCTTTATGCAAGACTACTATGCCAAACTCGATAAGGCCATAGCGGCATCCAAGCGCGGTATGGCCTATCTGCATGTATTTTCACCCTGTCCAACCGGTTGGCGCTTTCCCCCGAATCTGCTGATCGAAATCGGGCGCAAGGCCGTTGAGGCCAATCTCGTGCCTTTGTGGGAATATTCAAACGAAACAGGGGCTCTCCAATTTACCCATTCCGTTGACAACCCGCTGCCGGTCAAAGCGTTTTTGTCTTTGATTGGAAAATACCGCCACTTAAATCAGTCTGAAATTGATCATATTCAAAAGACTGCCGAGCAGCGCATGGAGATGCTTATCAGCTTTGAACACCAGAATGCCTGAATCCACCTCAGGTCATTTTCAATCAGGTTTAATCACCGTTCCCATCCACTGGAGCCGTATTGCCTGCGGAAACGATAAAGAAATGCGGATGCTATTTTTCCGTTGACAGGCCTGATTCCTAATATTAATAAATAAATTAGATCTTTAGAAACCTGCCCGATTAAAAAAAGGAGATATCAATGAATGTTAACAAGATCGATCACATCTGCATCGCTGTCAAAAACCTTGATGAGGCCAGAAAAATCTGGGAGCCGGCTCTGGGAAAATCCAGGCCGGATGATGAATACGTTGATGAGCCTGAGAAGATCAAGGTTGCCAGATATTGGCTTGGCGAAGTGGGATTTGAGCTGATGGAGTCCACGACCCCGGACGGTGATGTCGCTAAGTTTATCGAAAAAAGAGGCGAGGGAGTCATGCTTATCAGCCTCAATGTTGATAATACCCGTGAAACTGTGGAAGAATTAAAGGCCAATGATTATCCCATAATCGGCGGCGTTCGGAATTTCAGGGACTGCGAGTTTGCATTCGTCCATCCCAAAAAGATGAATGGGGTATTGCTCGAGTACATCGATTATGAGTGGAAAGAATTCGAAGATCGTTAATACCTAACAGCTTACACCTTTTATTCGTGGCTGGAAGCGACTCCCACCTCTGGGTGTCAAAAGTGGGAGCGGCATCTTGCCGCGATATTTGAGAGGAATTATCATAATGACAATATCAAATAAGATAGAGGACATTATTACCAAAGCGTCTTTTATTCGCAAAATGTTTGAAGAAGGGGCCAAACTGAAGGCCGAATTCGGCGCCGAAAACGTTTATGATTTCAGCCTGGGCAATCCCAATTTGCCGCCGCCCGAAAAATTCAGCGAACTACTCAGAGACACGGTGGATTCTTGCGGACTGGGCGATCACTGCTATATGCCCAATACCGGGTATCCGATGGTATGTGGTTCCGTTGCTGATTATCTGGCTGAAGAACAACAGGCGCCGGTTACCGATCGAGAAGTGATGATGACCTGCGGCGCATCGGGTGCGCTGAACGTTGCTTTAAAAACAATTCTGGACCCCGGAGATGAAGTTATCACGCCTGCCCCCTGTTTTGTCGAATATAAATTCTATGCCGATAATCATGGCGGCACCTTAAAAACCGTAACCACCAAACCTGACTTCCAGCTTGACCTCGACGCCATGTCCGAGGCCATAAACCAAAGAACCAAAGCGGTATTGATTAATTCGCCCAATAATCCCACCGGCCAAATTTATCCGGAAGAAGATCTGGTGGCACTCGGTAAGCTGTTGGAGAAAAAGGGCAAAGAATTCAACCGCACCATTTATTTAATCTCTGATGAGCCCTACCGCAAAATCGTTTACGATGGTGCTCAGGTTCCGAGCATCTTTACCAGCTATAAAAACAGCATTATCGGCACTTCCTATTCCAAAGATATTTCGATTCCCGGAGAACGCATCGGTTTTATTGCGGTAAATCCGGCGGCGACATATAAAAGCGATTTGATTGCCGGCATTGCAGTGGCCAATCGTATTCTGGGGTTTGTCAATGCGCCGGCCCTGATGCAGCGGGTTGTCGCCTGTATGCAGGGAATGAGTGTGGAGATAAACGAATATGCCCGCAAAAGGGAAATGCTGTGTGACGGACTGGCCGGTTTCGGATACGAATTTATCAAGCCGCTGGGAACGTTTTACCTTTTTCCGCGTACACCGATAGCGGATGACGTTGAATTCGTTAATGCCTTAAAAGATGAACGTGTGTTGGTGGTGCCGGGCAGCGGCTTTGATGGGCCCGGCCATTTCCGTATCGCATTTTGTGTGGATGATGAGGTGATTAAAAATTCAATGCCGGGATTTGAGCGGGCGATCAAAAAATTTAAATAGAATCCTTTTCAAAGATGTCTTTTGTACCAACCCGCCAGGGACGGATAAATATCTTTGTTGGCGCCTCATTTAAAATCCTTGATTGATGCGAATAATGAGTTACTTTTATGATTATTGCCTACCCGGCTGGTTGTTTTTACGTAGAGGAGCGGTGAGATGGATAAAGATAAATTGTTG
>JASFIX010000664.1:0-3002 GCA_050122435.1 Desulfobacterales bacterium | reverse complement strand
TACGCCTGATAAAAAGATTGTCAAACCCGAAGCAGCCGAAAATCCGGATATGACAAACGCTATTCAGGATGCGCTGGTCGAAGGTAATCTTTCCTGCGCAAAAGCCTGGGAAATTGCCCAACGCTTCGAAGTTTCTAAAATGAAGGTCAGTTCAGTTTGTGAACAGCTCAAAATCAAAATAAAACCCTGCCAGTTGGGAGCATTTTAACCCATTGACATTTAAGATTGTTCGCCTTTTAGACGATATTAGTTATATAAGAAAGGGCGCGCCTGTGGTTAAATCGGCAGTTAACAATATCTTAGGGGAAAAGACCGGTTTTCAGATAACGATCCTCATTGTTTGGATCGTTATAGGATATTATCTGTTCAGTCCGGTTATAGCTTCATACAAGTTTGTTACCCTGCAAAAAATCCAAAAGACCGGGGAAATAACGGTTGTCACCCGCAATAATGCTCATTGTTACTATCTTTACCGGGATCAACCCATGGGTTTTGAGTATGAAATGGCCCAGGCATTTGCCGATTATCTGGGAGTAGGCTTGCAGGTAAAGGTTGTTGACAGTTGGGAACAAATGGTTGCCGCTTTAAATAATGGGTCGGCAGCGTTTATCGCCGCCAGCACACCGATCATACCGAAATGGCAAACTGTGGTCGCATTTTCAGATGGGTACATGGAAGTGGCCCAGCAAATTATTGCGCATCGCAAAAATTCGAGCATAAAAAACGCAGCGGATCTTTCCGGCAAAACCGTTGACGTCAAAAAAGGATCTGCCTATCAGCAGCGCTTGATGGAATTAAAAGAACAGGGAATCGATCTGGCGATCCGCCTGCATAAAGACCTACCAACCGAGGAGCTCATTCAGAAAGTGGCCGATGAAGAAATTGATTTTACGATTGCCAACAGCAACATCGTATTAATCAATCGTCGCAACTTTCCGGGAGTCGTTCCCACGGGATCGATTAACGATCACATGCAGCTGAGCTGGGCGGTGTATCCGAAATCGATCGAACTGCTCGAGCGCATCAATGCCTTCTTAAGCGTAATCAAAAAGAATGGTAAGTTCGATTCGATCTACGATAAATACTATGGTGACACCCAAGATTTTGATTATGTGGATTTAAAGGCCTTTCACAAACGTGTTAAAGCCAGACTTTCCCGTTACAGCCCCTTTATCAAGGCCGCCGCTAAAAAACATGGATTTGACTGGCGGCTGATTGCCGCCCAGATCTACCAGGAGTCTCACCTAAATCCCTGGGCCAAAAGCCATGCCGGTGCCAGGGGCCTGATGCAAATTCTGCCTTCCACCGGCAAAAGTTTGGGTGTTCATGATCTATTCGATCCGGTACAAAATATTAATGCCGGCGTGCAGCACCTAAAAAATTTATATGAACATTTTGAAGCGATCAGTGGTCAGGACCGGTTGCTGATAACTCTGGCAGCCTATAACATCGGACAGGGGCATATCCACGATGCCCGCAAACTCGCCCAAAAAAAGGGACTTGACCCAAACAAATGGGAGTCCCTTTCTAAGACCTTACCGTTGTTGCGATACAGAAAATACTATAAGCACGCCAAATACGGCTTTTGCCGCGGCACCGAACCGATCCGCTATATCAAGCAGATTATGATTTATTATGATGTGCTCAAGCGTCAGGGTTTTGAATACAAAACAGCTCAAGCGTGATCCCTCAAAAAACAGCAGGATTTTGTTAAAAAGGAAAGTCGCAAGAATCAGGATGGTGGTTTCCTAAACCGGAGTAATGGAGTATTGGAGACCTGGAGTATTGGGGTATAAAAAGGATTCTAATCTATTTTTCTTCAACATTACTCCAACACTCCATCACTCCGTTACTCCAGTGATCAATTCTTCGTGTACTCCATCACGCCAATATCGAACTTAGTACATCGCATTGGCACCCACAAAAGGATTCGTTCGCTTTTCGTATCCGATTGTGGTCTCCGGTCCGTGTCCGGTATACACCCGGACATCATCTCCCAGCGCAAACAATTTATCCTGAATGCTGGATTTCAGTGTCCCGAAATCTCCTCCTGGAAAATCGGTACGACCGATGGAGCCGGCAAACAGCGTATCCCCCACAAAAACATGACCATCGGTAAAAAGAGAAATGCCGCCCGGGGTGTGCCCCGGGGTATGGATCACTTTGAACGTAATTTTACCGAATGTGATGATATCGCCATCATCTATGGTGCGATCAGCGGAAGGCGAATCTTCTGCTGAAAGACCCCAGTTCGCCGCACTGGCAGCTATTTGTTGTAGCATGGGTGCATCCAGCGCATGGATTAAAATCGGCGCTTTAGTCGCCATATGGATGCCCTTGTTGGCGCTAACATGATCAAAATGACCATGGGTGTTGATAATAAATCTGACTTTTAAATCGGACTCAGCCAACGACGCAAGAATCTTATCAGCCTCATCGCCCGGATCGATAACGACTGCTTCCAGAGTTTCCTCGCAGCCCGCGATAAAACAATTTGCCATAATCGGCCCAACAGGTAACGTCTTGATGATCATCGAATCAGCCTCCAGTGTCTTCGGATTTTAGATTGCGGATTTGGGATTTCGGATTTTATTTTGGCGCAGGCACACCACTCGGGCCAGCTTATTTCAATCCGAAATCCGAAATCCGAAATACGCAATTTATTGGATCAAATACCTAAAACCCAACATATTTTAATTAAAGGTTGTTATTTGCGTTTTCGATAGAACTATTTATTTGCACTTCTCCTTTATCAATAGCGATGCGAATGCTGTCAACAATTCCGTTAATGAACGCTCCTGAATCTTCGGTGCCAAATTTTTTACCAATATCAATGGCTTCGTTGATGGAAACTTTTGGCGGAATATCTGAGCAAAACAGCATTTCAAATACAGCAATCCGCATGACATTGCGATCCACACAGGACATGCGCTGTACGCTCCAGTTTTTGGAAAAGCGTTCTATGAGGGTATCGATTTGAGGCTTGGCCCTTAGAACCCCGG
>JASFIX010000663.1:0-3005 GCA_050122435.1 Desulfobacterales bacterium | reverse complement strand
AAAACCATTTTGGCCCCTTTGGCCGGAATCACCAATTTACCCTTTCGACTGCTTGCAAAGGAAGCCGGCTGCGCCCTGGTCTGTTCGGAAATGATCAGCGCCCACGGCCTGGTCAACAAATCAAAAAGAACCCGGCAGATGCTTGACAGCCTGCCGGAAGAAAAGCCATTATCCGTGCAGATATTCGGTTCACAAGCGGACATTATGGCCGAGGCCGCCAGGGTTGTTGAAACCTCCGGCGCTGATATCATCGACATTAATTTTGGTTGCTCGGTCAGAAAAATCATCAAAACCGGTTCCGGGGTAGCCCTAATGAAAGCACCCGAAACCGCGGAAGCGGTCATCAAGGCAGTTCGAAAAGTGGTCCGAATCCCACTGACCATTAAATTAAGATCCGGCTGGAATCCAACGGGCAATCAGGCATTCGAAATTTCGCAAATCGCTGAAGCCTGCGGTGTCGATGCCATTACCATTCACCCAAGAACCGCCAAACAGGGATTTAGCGGCCATTCCGACTGGGCCATCATTGCAAAATTAAAAAAACTGGTGAACATTCCGGTGATTGGCAACGGCGATATATTCAGCGCGGATGACGCCATCGCCATGCTGGAGCAGACCCGATGTGATGCAGTGATGATCGGCAGAATGGCCATTGGCAATCCATGGATTTTTTCTCGTGTGCTGGCTCGCATGCGGGGTGAGACAGAACCGGCAGTTGATCTGGAAAAACGATTTGAAATTATGACTCGGTACATGCAGGAATCGGTAAAATACTTCGGTGAGGAAATCGCATGCAGGATGATGCGCAGCCGTTTGTGTTGGTTTGCCAAAGGACTTCACAACAGCAGCCAATTTCGCAAATCGATCAATCACATTTCAACAGAAACCGAAGCCCTGCAGCGGATCAAGGCATATAAACAGGCACTACAATCCAAATAGAAGTTATTTAACAATTGTATTTTATCGGGTTAAGACTTGGGTACATTCATGGGTTGCGCCGGTTGGCAGGTTTCCCGTTAGCGCGCTGTTTTGTTAAAGAAAGGATTTGCTTCTAATTAATAATCACCGGGCTCAACGGGCAACGGGCTAACGGACCCAACCGATCCAATTATTTAACCCGCACCGAATTGCCCGTTTTGATGCCCTCATCGGAAATGATGACGGCTTGGGCCTTCTCAGGCTCAACATCTACAATTCTAATCTCACCGGTTTTTTGCCCGTGGTAGAAAAACCGTTGGCCATTTTGGCCTTCAATAATTCGGCTGGTATCAAAAACCTCAAATTCATCCCCGGGCTCCAGGCCCGATCGGCTTCCGGAAGAAAGGATAATTTGATCTCCATCAACAGCAATGATAAAGCCGTTCCAAGGCTGATCTTCAATCGCCCAGCAAATGGTTTCACCCATTTCCTTTATCAGATCACTTAAGGTTTCATTCATATCCGGCAATATCATTTTGCCCTCCGACCGCATCAACTCGTAATCCAACTCTTCGATTTCAACTTTACGGCTAAAGCTCTGGTAAAGAATTTTGGCGCCGGTCTCGGTATCATATACCTCAACGCTGACCAATATCTGAATCAAATGATGGGTATCTTTCCAAACCATACCCCGCAGCTCATCCAGCATACTGACATCGTCCAGGCTGCCGGTGACAACCGCATTTAACCCAAGCTCTCGGCCTATGATCGCCAGGGCAAAATTATCGACCTGGCCGGATGGGAGCATCGGCAATTCCTTAAAAACTTTTGGATTTCCGCTGTCATTCGAATCTGCGATGGTAACGTCATCACATTCATTATTCAGGTATTCCGGGATTCCTTTTCGAAATAGCGAGGTAAAATCTTGCGAGTGATATAATGATTTATTTTCAAACCCGATAACCGCGGCAATTCTCTGTAGATCATCATCGGAAAATCTGATTTTGCGTGTAAATTTCTTGGTAGTTTTCGTTACAGTTTCTGTGGTTTTATCAATGGTACCATGATAGCCGGTGGAACAGCTGACAAAGACAAAATAAACACCCGCAACCCCGAGGAGCCCCAGAAGGAATAACATCTTTTTGAATATCAATTTTGAATTGAGCATCAGCTCTCCGTTTCAATCCCGTATAAAATTCAGGTGATCCGCTAAATGGCTTAAAGTAAACAGGCCTGGCTCACAGGATCATGCTCTGATTTCACCCGTGGGGGTAGTGCATGCCGTTAGTTAACCCATCCCCAATGGCATTTAATTGCGGCAAACCTGGTTATCACTGACCTGATCCGGAAAACCAGGTCCTCAATGTTAGAATAATTATGCTCTCGATGTCAAATGCTCTGACAGTGGGCACAGTCGAACTTTGCATATACACAATGATCCTTGACAGCCAATGATTATTTTGAAAAATATTCGGAGCAAAATTCAGGTAATAAGGAGACAGCTCAAATGGCCTCTATGGATGAACAGATTTTAAGAGCGACCAAGGAAATTGTGGTAAAATTCATTGAAGGCGGTCGGATATCACCGGCCAGTTTTCCGGACTTTTTTAAAAACATTTACCAAACGGTTCATGAAACGGCTAAAGGCGCATCCGATTCGTCAGCACCGGATGAATAAGATGGATAATGGGACACGGGGGCGCATGGGATTCAAATCAATGGGCTTCCGTCCAGTTAGCGCCTACCGCAACGTTTACCATGAGCGGGACTTTAAGTTTCCAGATACCTTCCATAATATCTTTGACCAGAGGCGTAACGGTATCAAGTTCATGTGGCGGGACTTCAAAAACTAGCTCATCGTGGACGCTAAGCAGCATCGCCGTTTCCAGCTTTCTATCTCTGATCGCTTGATCCACCCTGATCATGGCCAGCTTAATAAGATCGGCTGCTGATCCCTGAATCGGTGTGTTGACAGCCGTCCGTTCGGCAGCCTGCCGTACGTTATGATTGCTGCTGCTGATATCCGGCAAAAGACGTATGCGTCCCAGAAGCGTGCTGGCCATTTTGGTTTGATTGGCTTCCGCAAG
>JASFIX010000662.1:0-3006 GCA_050122435.1 Desulfobacterales bacterium | reverse complement strand
ACAGCACTGACTGAAAAACATAAAATTTTACAAAACCGCGAATATCGAGAGATGGTCCGGTTTGCAAAAACGGCTTTATCGACAGCCTCTCAATATATCAGTAGTTGCCTGAACCTTCAATTCTAGTTGACCAAAACACCTCTTTTTGAATACTAAAATTTACATTCGATTTCAGGATTTCCTTTGATACTAATCGACATGTTCGACGGCAATGCATAGATTCCCGCCAAATTCATGCCGTCGAGGCGGAAGATGGGAGGGATCATGAAACTGCGCTGGAAACACTTCCTGGTTCTTTTAGCTGCCAGTCTGGTTCCACTGTTGGCAGTTACCTGGATCACCCACAATGCCTTTCGGCGGTTGGGAAATACCATTTCCGAGAGAGCTCAAAATACGCTAACCGATACCGTCCGGCAGGAGATGGTGCGTGCCACGAGTAGCTACTCCACACTCTTTCATCTGGGTGGATTCACTTCCGAGCAGTGCGTGCAGCGGCTGGCTTCCCAGGCAGAACTGGCTCTGGCGCTGCCACCGCCGCCTGAAACTCGGCTGTACTATGCCACCGATTTTGACGATCCACTATCAGCTCCCAAAGATATGGCGCTCTCCAAGAATCATCCGATTCAATTCAAAGACAGCGTGGTCTCCTATAAGCAGATCAGCCGCAAACATCCCAATTTTCTTTTGGCCCCGGGTACGAACAAGGCAGATGTAGCCGTGGACATAGCCAGAATCACGCGTTTGATCCCGGTGCTAAAAAGCCTCAGCCGTGACTACGGAGAGGGGCTTATATGGGTATATGCCAGCCTGGAAAGCGGGGTGCATATTTCTTACCCGGGCCACGGCGGATATCCGGCGGGCTACGATCCCCGCAAGCGAACATGGTATGAGAACGCAAAAAAATCAATGGACCCTGCCTGGATCACAATGATAGATGCCACCACCCATCAACTGACCTTAACCGTTTCGATGCCGTTCAGGCACCCGGACGGATCGTTTGCCGGCGTCGCCGCCATGGATATCAAGATCGCCTATGCTCTCCTGGAAGATACGACGGCATCCCGATGGTCTCAAAAAATGTCTTCTTTTATTATCGGCGCGGAAAAAAGTACCACTTCAGAGGAGAAAAAAATCTGGATCCTTTCTTCGCAGGAGAAAATCGCCCAGCCCGGTTCGAAGTCGGGGGGGGTAATATTTAGCCAGAGCCCGGAAATCGAGGAGCTGTTTCATCGTATCAAAAACAAGAAATCCGGTTACCTCGATATGCCTTACAAAGGCGTGGACTCTCTGTGGGCATATGCGGCTATGTTTGCAGACCAGTATTTTGTGATTGTCGTACCCAAATCGGAGATCATGACTTTGCCCGAAGAAGTGGGGCAGATGTTTATAGAGTATTCCAAAGATCAGAGGAAAATTACAGGTGTCGCCGTCGTGCTGGCCTTATTTTTCGTGGGTATCATGGCCTTTTTCACCTCCCGCATTAGCACCGGCCACATGCTGAATATCATAGACGCTTGGAGGCGGCTTGCGAGGGGCGACTTTTCAGTAAGACTCAAGGCCCGTATGAAAGATGAGCGCGCCCAACTGATCCACGCATTCAACGAGATCGTTCCCAAATTAGAGGAACATCTTAGCATTATCACTGCCCTTGAAGTTGCCCAAGAGGTTCAACAAAGCCTCCTGCCCAAAGCTAATCCGACACTGCGAGGGTTCGATATATCCGGTTCCAGTGTATACTGCCATGAAACAGGCGGTGATTATTACGATTTCATAGATATAGACCAGGACAAGCTCGCAGTGGTCGTTGGGGATGTGTCGGGACATGGTGTAGAATCGGCCCTTTTAATGGCCACGGCCAGGGCTCTAATTATGATGCGCGCCTCCATGCCGGGACCGGCAGCCAGTGTTATAAAAGATGTTAATAAGCAACTGAGTTTAGATACTTATGATACAGGCAATTTTATGACTTTGTTTTATTGCGAATTAACTGCATCGGATAATGAAGTACGTTGGATCAGGGCTGGCCACGATCCAGCTCTAATATATGATCCGGATACTGATGAGTTTGATGTACTCAAAGGTCAGGGTTCGGCACTCGGGCTGGACATCTCTTTCGAATACGACTCTTTTCACCATCGCGTAGAACCAGGACAGGTTATATTGATCGGAACTGACGGCATATGGGAGATGCACAATCAGGCCGGAGAGATGTTCGGAAAAGAAGCGTTAATGGAAATTATCCGGAATAACCATAAGGATTCTGCCCGACAAATCGTTGAAACCGTCACTGAGACGCTTGAACGATTCAGGGAGGATAAGGCGCAGGAGGATGATATCACTATGGTCGTAATTAAGGTAGACCGGTGATTTGAGGCACGTGATCACTTAATCTGTTATTGCGGTTCCATATATCTCCAACATATCGGTACTTTTTAAGGTCTAAAGATATTTGTGTTTTGTGGGCATATCTGCAATTTTGGTATTTTACGGATACTCTCAATCACCAGCTGGTTGATGATTGGTTTTTGGTATGATATCACTACTTATGCGGCATTCTGGCTGACCACAATATATTGGATTTCATTTAATAGAGCTATGTTATCCAGATAATGGCAAGTATTGTTAACTTTTCAACCCAATGAAGTGACCTCAACATCCTGTGTCTCCAAGCTATATTTCCATGAATCTCAAATTCCGAATCTTGATTGACCGCCGCCGCTTTTTCCTGTATAAATTCATGAATTGAATTCATTTCTCCTTAACTTTCTGGACCCATAAATAAGGGCCTCATATGGAGAAACACCTCAAAATGTGCCTGCCAATCTCCTAACGGAACCTGGTTGTTCCGTTAGGAGACTGAAGTTCAACCCTTGGAGTGAATCACCTTTTTTTCTAAAATAAATGCATTTCAGAGGCATCCAAAAATGAAGTGCCCAGAATGCCAGCGAGAGAACCCGGAAGACGCCAGGTTTTGCATGGGATGTGGGAACAACTTAACCCTGCCTC
>JASFIX010000661.1:0-3008 GCA_050122435.1 Desulfobacterales bacterium | reverse complement strand
GTTCCGGGCGGCTTCACAGAGTCTATCGGTTGTTGGACTTGGAATCTCAACAGCATTTGCGAGGTATTCTGCCGCAGCTTTCCAGGGGCGTCGGCTGAAGCTTTCACCGTAGACAAAATGCGGATAACCGGGTAGCCATGTTTCACTGAAGGCCGCAATTGTCGCGCCTCGTGAGCCTGCTTCTTTTATCAGACGACAGGCCTTTTTCGTAGACGCCTCTCGATCGAAATAGACCGGCGCGGCCTGGATTGCTGCCAGTTTGAACTCGGAATATGTTGTCATCGTCCACCTCCACTTGATTAATACGAATGCACCGAAATCGGAAAATCTGTGATATGCATTGATATCACAACCACCATAAATTAAAAGCCAAAAGGTATGGGATTTACCCTTCCACCACCGGCAAAGTTGCACTTTTTCTTTGACCCCCAAAGGGAATTTCTCTATATTCATTTCGATAAGAAGCAACGTGTTATCATTCACGGTTGGAGGAACCGAACCCGGATTCATCTCATCTCGGATAATGGATTGCGGATCCTAACCGTGTAATCTTGAACCTGCCAAAATGTGAAGGTCAACTTTAATATGGGGAGGTGTCATATGGAAAAGTGGGTTACAAAAGAACTGGCCGAATATGCAGTGGGAACGCGGTTTGAAGATTACCCCAGCGAAGTCATCGACGCCGCGAAGATTTTACTGCTGGACAACATCGGCTGTATGCTGGGCGGCAGTCAGTCCAAACTGGGCCAGGCCACGCTCAAGCCGATCGAAGAAATGGGCGGCAGCGAAGAGGCGACCCTGGTCGGAGGGCGCTGTAAAGTCCCGACCATTCAGGCTGCCTTTGTGAACGGCACCACTGCCAACGCATTGGATTATGATGAAGTTCTATTCGGTATCGGGCATCCCGGCTCTTCCATCATCCCTTCGGCGCTGGCCGTCGCGGAATGGAAAGGGCTCAGCGGTAAAACGGTACTCGATGCCATATTGGTGGGATATGATGTCGGCAACCGAATCGGTATCGGGATCCAGCCAACGCCAGAAAGACTGCAGCACGTATGGGGTGTGGGCACCTGGCAAACGTTTAGTTCCGTTGTCGCAGCCGCCAAAGCCCTCGATTTTGATCTTGAAACGACAATGAACGCCTGGGGCGTCGCCGGCGCCACGGCTCCTTTGCCCAACACCCAAAAATGGGGCTGGGATCTTTCCGAGCGGCCCCTGCACTGGGTAAAAGAGCCCACTGGCTGGCCGGCCTGGACGGGTACAACGGCGGCGATACTGGCGGCCAATGGTTTCGTCGGCAACAAATATATTCTGGACGGCCACAACGGCTTCTGGATCATGGCGGGTTCGGACAAATGCGATTATGATGTCATGACCCGGGGGCTGGGGAGCGAGTATGAAGTCCTGACCAATATCGCCATCAAACCTTATTCCGCCTGCCGCTGGCAGCATCCCACCCTGGATTGCGTCACAATGCTCAAGGCCGAGCATGATCTGAGTCCGGAAGATATCAAGGAGGTCAATATCCACTCCTTTGCCTGGGTCAAGACTCATGAGTTATACGGCCCGGCCGATATGGTGGATGCGGCCTTCTGTATTCCCTACACCGTTACCCAGGTCTTAATGGGTGAGCCGCCGGGGTTGGGGTGGTATACGGATGAAAAACTTGAGAGTGAAGAGATATTGAACTTTTCCAAAAAGGTGAAGGTGACCGTCGATGAGGAGATGGACAGGGCTTATTTTGCCGAGGATCGGCTTTCGGCCCGCGTGGAGATCACCACCAACGCCGGCGACACACTGGAAAAGTATGTCAAAATCCCCCTGGGTGACCCGCGCAACCCGTTGAGCAAAGCCGAAATCGAGGCTAAATTCAGAGGTCAAGCCGCCCACTGTCTGGACGCAGAGACCATTGACACGGTGGTTGACAAAATCTTTGACTTCGAGAACATCGAGGATATATCCACGTTTATGCCCATGCTTATCGCGCGCTGATGACGGTTCAAGTCGCGTGCATGTTTTCATGCGGACCATCCTTGATATGTATTTCATCTTAATCGGGGGTCTTTGTAAAATATTGATATTCTATCAATAATTTTATGGGGCCCCTTCTGTTTTCAGCTGGGCTTTTGGCTATGGTTTGCAAAAGCCCTTCTTTTTTATTTGACCCGCCTTTAGCAAGCCTGCTATCTTCGCGGGAATATAGTCTTTGCTTATCAATCAATTGTTAGACTTGAAGAACTTTATCTGTGGCCCTTTCTTTAGGTCAGCCCGCTGATATAAAATCTGGAGGGACTGGGAGCATGCGCTTATGGCGGAAATAGGTTTCAGGCGAAATATGGGTCTGTTTATGGCGGTCATGATTGGCATCGGCGCCACGATGGGCCCCGGGATTTTTGCCCTGCCAGGCGAGTTGGCGCATATGGTCGGTCCGCTGGGTATTCTCGTCTATCTGGCCATGGGTTTTTTAACCGTATTTACCGCATTAAACTACAGCGAGCTAAGCGCAGCCATCCCGTTAGCCGGCGGCGGATATTCCTTTACCCACAGAACCCTCAACAGACCCGTGGCGTTTTTCACCGGCTGGTTCTTCTGGATCGGAAACACGCTCGCCTGTTCGATGTACGCTCTTATCTTTGCCCTCACGATCCGCGCCTACTTTATACCGGAAGCCAGCATTGCTCTTCTTACCCTGCTCACCACCATCGTATTCACGGCCCTCAACTTCATGGGAATGAAGGAAGCCATAATTGTTATTACCGTAATGAATCTGGTGGAATTGGCGGTTCTGGTCGGGGTTGCGGCGCTCGGCTTCACGGATATTGAGCCAGCTAATCTTGAGCCTTTAGCACCAATGGGGTGGGGCCCCTTTGTTCCGGCCATGGCGCTGATCTATATCTCCTATGTCGGGTTCGAGCTTATTTCGAACGCGGCTGAAGAGATCATTCAACCGGGCAAAAACATTCCGCGGGCGATTTTGATCACATTGGCGATCAGTACCGCCATTTACG
>JASFIX010000660.1:0-3011 GCA_050122435.1 Desulfobacterales bacterium | reverse complement strand
AACGGTTTTGTGGTACGCGAAGCCGATCGAGAGGGTCTCGCCGCTCCGGTCAATCGGGCACTGACGGCACTGGTGGAGACGATGGAGCATAATTACCGTAAATAAGGTTCAAAGGTTCTGGGTTCAGAGGTTCAAGGGTTCTGCCCAATCTGCTCTGTCCCTCGATATCGCATCTGCCCAATTTTGCTTTTATCTAACCTCTGAACCTTTGAACGTTGAACCTTTTAACCTTGGAACTGACATCTAAAACCAAAATTAATGGAAAGGGAACGAACAAATGAGCAACAATGTAACGATTTTGGACATTCAGCAGGCCAAGGCAGAAGGCCGTAAATTAGTGATGGTCACCGCTTACGATTATCCATTCGGTTTGATGGCCGATCAGGCTGAAGTCGACATGGTACTGGTAGGGGACTCGCTGGGTATGGTGGTCATGGGCTTGGATGGCACCGTTGAAGTCACCATGGAAAACATGATTCACCATATCAAGGCGGTTATGCGCGGCTGCAAAGGTCCGCTGGTTATCGGTGATATGCCATTTATGAGCTACAACACTTCAGTCCGGGAGGCGATTCACAATGCCGGTCGGCTGATGAAAGAAGGCGGTTGTGATGCCATCAAACTTGAAGGTGGCGTTGATTTCGCTCCCACCATTGAGGCAATCGTAAAAGCCGGCATACCGGTACAGGGCCACATCGGCCTCACCCCCCAGACCGCCAGCGCGCTGGGGGGGTTCAAAATGCAGGGTAAGGATGCAACGGCGGCCAAGCAAATTATTGATGACGCCAGAAGCCTGCAGCAAGCCGGCGTGTTTTCAATTGTTTTAGAAGCGGTACCAGCTCCCTTAGGCAAACTGGTCTCAGAGGCGGTTGAGGTTCCGATCATCGGCATCGGCGCCGGCCCGGATGTGGATGGCCAGGTGCTGGTTACCCATGACATGCTCGGGCTTTTTGACAAATTCGTGCCCAAGTTCGTTAAGCAGTTCACTCAAATTCGAAGCATTATCCTTGAAGCCATGAAGACGTATAAAAAAGAGGTTCAGGAGGTGACTTTTCCGGGGCCCGAGCATTCGTTTAAAATGCCCGCAGAGACGCTTGCGCAGCTTAAAAAGATGATAAAGGAATAGAGGTTTCAGGTGTCAGGTGTCAGGTATTACAATTGTTTAATTGGTTTGATTGGTTTAATTCGTTCAATTGGTTCTGTTAGAGAACCAATTCAACCAATGAAACAAATAAAACTAATCCAACTGACCACCGAAAGCCTTTACCTAAAACTTTCTCATATCTGATAAAGTTTCAATGGCTGGTCTGCCAACCCTTGATTGGCTTCGTTTAGTTTTTTTTCATTCGAAATGACGGCAATCGCCTGCTGCTCGGCCTGAATGTTGAAGTATTTTGCTGCCGTCTGCCTCACGTCGTTGCGGGTCAAAGACAGCAGCCGGGTTTTAAACTGACTTCGAATTTCATCCGAAAGTGATACAATCTTGCGGTAAAATGCTTTTCTGGCAGCCGGGCCGGGTGGATCCGGTTTGTCAATTTCTGAACAAACCTGCAATATGGCTTCCTTAACATCCTCATCGGAATAGTTGCCGGACCGGGCAAAATCTGCTGCATCGGCATACACCTTCAAAGTGGCGACAATGTGAGGATCCCGGTAAGATCCAAAACAAAACAGCCCATCTTCGGCACTGTAAATCGCAAACCCCCCATAGGCGCCGCCTTTTTCACGAATTTCACGATGCAGATACATGGACCGCAGAATTTTGCTGATTACCGCCAGTGCCGGGGCATCCGCGTGGATCATGCGGACAGTCTCAAATGTAAGGGCCACAAACGATACTGCAGTAGATGTGCTCCAGCCCTCTCTCAGGATTTCATGACCCACCCGGATTTGAGGCGGGCCGAATCCATCGGATTCGCCATCTGGCAGCTTTTCGAAAATGGCTGCAGCCGAGGTGCGCGCTCGCGGCAGGACTTCTTCCTCTCCAATAAGCGCCATCTGAAAATTGTTGCGTGAAAAAAGGTGAGTGCCAAGAGTGCTGAGATCTTTGGACAATGCAGCCAATTTTTTGTCAGTAAGTTTATCGGTTATCTTCTTGATCGTTTTCAGCTGATGAATACCGCTCCAGGTTTCACTCAGAGCACGGGCGGGTGAAAAATTTCTGGAAGCGGCCGAGATGGCTAAGCGATGACCGTTGTGCACGATCATGGATTGAAGGCCTGCACGATATTCGTTCAGCAGATTTTTTAAGCGCGAATGGTCGCTGAAGTCAAAATGAGCAATTAGTTCCTGAATGATTTCAAACATCTTCTCCTGATTACGGATCAAACATTTGCCGCCAAAGGAAATGAAGGGCAGACAGCTCCCGCCGTCATCATATCGGGTACGGGCGTGTGTTGCCAGACCGATACCGCCAGTATAGGCATCGATCCGTCGGGCCATCTCAGTATAATCATGTATCGAAGTGCCTGAACGGGTCAGGGCATAACAAAAAAACGGGGCCAGAGGAATCAGTTCCCGGGGAAGAACGCCGGTGCCGGCTGAAGCCGCGAAATAAAAAATCCCGGAAGTCGGCTGGCTGTACAATGTGGCGGATGACTTGCGATCATATTCTGTTTCGCTGACCATCGGCACTGAAGAAGGAATATCTTTTCTTGCCAGAGTGGGCAGGCAGGATACGTCGTCCGGGGTTTCTTGTCGAAGTTGAAGGGTCCTGGAATTCTGCTGAATTTTTTTGAGTCTGGCCAGGGGCAGGCTTTTTTTGATTTTTTCCAATTCAGCCTGCACGCGAACCGCTTCATTATGTTCCATTTGCGTATCCGGAACCATGGTCAGCCGGCTCCGATGGGGATTGGTCAGCAGCCATTTTTTTATTAGATTTTCAAAAAAAGGCCCCTGTTTCATCAATTCGCGCAGCTTTTTTAAATCGTCATCAAATTTTAAAATCCTTACGGGATCTCCGCCATGCAACCATGGACCTGCAAAGGTCATCAAAAGTTTAATTCCATATG
>JASFIX010000659.1:0-3012 GCA_050122435.1 Desulfobacterales bacterium | reverse complement strand
ACGCTCTGGAAACCAAGATTGGACATGCCCAAATGATAGCGATTGGGATAGACCAGAGCAAAACGAATCCGGCCACGCCAGGATTTTCGAATGGCTCCAATCTCGGTCTCATTCTTCGGGCCGGCAGATTTTCGAGTTTTCAAAACCATGGGGCTGTCAGTCGCCTGTCGTCCGTTTTTCGCGGTAAATCTTTTGTTGTTTTTTTGAATCGGTTTTTTATGCTGCTATAAAGCCGTTGATTATGGTTTGATTACCTATGTGGATTTTTTTTGTAAACATTAAAATACGGCTTTCCGATCCATAGTCAACAGTAAGCCCATTTCCGCTGTCAGGCAAATAGCGCTTTGTTTTATTGGTTTGATTGGTTCAATTTGTTCAATTGATTCAGTCTAAACCAACCAATTTAGCCAATGAAACTAATGAAACTAACCCAACGCATTGTACTGAACCCCGACCAAAGCCAGAAATGGCATTATCCAACGAATAACGGACAACATGCGACGGGCAACGGACGATTTTAGTCTGCCTTGCGCCTCAAGAAAGTCGGGACATCCAGCTCGCTGTCTTCGGCGATTAATCCCTGGTGTCCTCTGTAAATAGCGCCGTTGCTCTCTCCCACGGCCTTTTGCTGTCGAATGAAGGTCGGCTCGTCGTAATCAACGATGTCTCTTTCCAGATCATCCGGTGTAATGTCGCGGACTCTGCCTCTCAACGGCAGATTAACCGCATCGGCCACCATTGTGTCTTGCTGTTCTTCCGCACCGATACCCGTTGCCAGAACGGTGACGCGCATCTCGTCGCCGAGGCTGTCATCAATGGAGGTGCCCCAGAAGATGTCGGCATCGTCGCCGACTTCTGAGTGAATACGCTCTGAAGCTTCGGCCACCTCTTCAAATTCCATGTCACTGTTACTGGTGATGTTCATCAAAACACCCTTTGCACCGGCAATCGGTATGTCTTCCAGAAGCGGATGCGACATGGCCCTTTCGGCGGCTTCAATCGATCGGTTTTCTCCAGTAGCAATACCGATCCCCATAATGGCCATACCCGCTTTTGACATGGTGGTCTTGACATCTGCAAAATCCAGATTCACCAGTCCGGGCATCATGATCAGGTCCGTGATACCTTTGACGGAATGCAGCAGGATCTCATCTGCTTTTAAGAACATTTCCATCAGTTTGGCATTTTTGGGTGCCAGGCCTCTCAGGCGATCATTGGGTATGGTAATGGCGGTATCCACGACTTTTTTCAAAGTCTCGAGGCCCTCGTCAGCCAGTTTGGTGCGCTTTTTACCTTCGAACGCAAACGGTTTGGTTACCACTGCCACTGTCAGGGCACCCATATCTTTGCAGATCTCGGCGATTACCGGGGCCGCGCCGGTTCCGGTGCCGCCCCCGAATCCCGCGGTGATAAATACCATGTGACTGTCGCTCAGCGCTTCGCGCAACGCTTCCTCACTTTCGAGGCCGGCATCACGGCCGATTTGAGGATTGGCTCCAGCACCAAGACCTTCGGTCAATTTCTGGCCCATCTGAATTTTGACGGGAGCCCTCGAAATTTCAAGGGCTTGACTGTCGGTATTGGCTGCAATGAATTTTACGCCCTGCAGATTGGATGCGATCATATTATTGATTGCGTTACCGCCTGCGCCGCCGACACCAATTACTTTAATTTTTGCTGATTTTTCCTGGTCCACATAGGTAAACATGTCAGCCTCCTGCTAGTTTGGTTAATGGTTAATGATTACTTGGTTATTGGATATATTTCCAATCCGCCTCAGGCGGAATTATATTTATGGGTTGTGCCGGTTGAGCCCGTTGGCCCGTTAGCCGGTGCTAATTAAAAACAGACAGTTCCCCATTTTTAACGGGTCAACGGGCTCAACGGGCAACCGGTCAACCTAATCTAAACCACATCGTTAAACCAGCGTTTCATGCGGGTCATAACGCGGTTAAAAATATTTTTATCCCGAATTCTGAATTTGCGTGAATCCTGATTGCGTGCGCCGTAAAGCACCAGTCCCACTCCTGTGGCATACATGGGATTGTTGACAACATCCACCAGACCCGTAATTCCCTGTGGTCTGCCGATGCGACACGGCAGATTGAAAATGGATTCGGCAATTTCGTTGACGCCTTCCAAAAGCGCAGTCCCTCCGGTAATGACGATGCCGGATGGAATCACGTTTTCCATGCCGGCCCTGATGATTTCCCGCTGTACCAGCTGAAAAATTTCCTCCATGCGAGGCTCTAAGATTTCTCCCAGAATCTGACGTGAAAGCTTGCGGGATTCTCGACCGGCCATGCCGGGCACCTCAATGGTTTCTTCAGAACTGATGTTACGTGCCAGGCAGTTGCCGTATTTCTTCTTGATTTTTTCGGCTTCGGCGTGGGGTGCCCGCAACCCGATAGCGATATCATTGGTCAGGTTGTTTCCACCCAGGGCCAGCACAAAGGTGTGCTTGATGTTGTTTCCGGAAAAGATGGCCAGGTCGGTGGTTCCGCCGCCAAGGTCCAGCAGGGCAACCCCCAGTTCTTTTTCCTCTTCTGTAAGTACGGCTTCGCCCGAAGCCAATGATTCCAAGACAATATCGCAGACATCCAGACCGGAGCGATTGGCGCATTTAACGATGTTATGCGCTGATGCTACCGCTCCGGTGACGATATGAATTTTAGCCTCCAGGCGTACGCCGGACATTCCCACCGGGTTCTGGATGCCGCGTTCATCATCGACCATATATTCCTGGGGCAGTACATGGATCACCTCGCGGTCCATCGGAATGGCCACCGCCCGGGCGGCATCGATGACCCGGTCGACATCCTGCTCGCCGACTTCAGAGCCCTTGACGGCAACGATCCCGCGGCTGTTAAATCCGGTGATGTGACCGCCGGCAATACCGGCATAGACAGCCGAGATCTCACATCCGGCCATCAGTTCGGCTTCCTCCACCGCTTTTTTTATGGATTCGACCGTCGATTCAATATTGACCACCACGCCTTTTCGCAGGCCGAT
>JASFIX010000658.1:0-3013 GCA_050122435.1 Desulfobacterales bacterium | reverse complement strand
TCAGTCAGACATTTTTGATCATCATGGGCATATTGACTGCATTTTTGATCATACTGGATTATGTTGCCCCGGCGCTCGGTGCAAAAAAATATGGGGCTTCCAAACTCGGTTTGTGGGGATCGGCGATCGGTATGATTATCGGCATATTTTTTATTCCCCCCTGGGGCATGATCGTGGGTGCCTTTATCGGCGCCTTAGTGGGGGAGCTAGCATCCGGAAAATCGGGCGGAAAAGCCCTGCGTGCTGGATGGGGCATACTGATTGGAAATGTACTTGGAATCGGCCTGAAACTGGCTTTCACTGCTGTTGTCCTTTTTTATTACCTCAAGGAAATGTTTTAAAATACGAACTGCGCTTTATATCTCAACCGTACTTTTTTTTGACCTTTAACAGGCGTTTGTTTTAATTTTTAAAAAAAATTATTCTCGGATTATGTTCCGGGAACTGTATCAACACCTATATCAAGAGGAAAGGAGGATCACGTTTTGCCGAAGGGAGTCGTAAAATGGTTTAGTAACAGAAAGGGATATGGCTTTATCGAACAAATCACACGGTTGAGTGAATCGGTCTCAACAAATAACACTATCGGGTTTTTGTCCGTCTCCCGCTACATTTTAATCTTGCCCTCTGTTTTAGCCGCAACAGCCCCGGACTATTATGCAGATACATTAATGTCGAGGTATAACCTGCCTCTATGAATATGGCCTCCAGGGCATCAAACAGCACCGGACGATCTGGCCAAGTAAAACGTTTTTGTAATTGCTTTAATTCTTCCCATTTTCGTCGCGCTTCAGGTGCAGAATTAAATATATGCGCCTTGGCATCCTTACAGACAAACATCTCACATACGATCGGCTTGAGATGCCAAAGGCATCCATCGGGCCCGAGATAAATACACTTGGATCCTTTGTTGGTCTCTGCTAAAACGCGGAGGAGTAAATGAATTTCTTCTTCCCTTGAGACCAATGCATTGATGACTACATCTGCAAAAAAGGTAATGATGCCCTCTTTTGAACAACAGGCACTCAAACTATTTTGATAGCACTTGAGCGTGCAGACATCAGATAAATATGCCAAAAAAAAGGCAGCAACATTTTTACGAAACACAATGTATTCATTTGTTAAATCAGCCAACGCCCGTCGTTCTTTTTTGGTTAGCGATTGCAGGTGCTCACGCACCATCTGAAGTGCATCTATCTGCTCTTTTTGGTAGGAACTCATTTTATTCCAAATGCCTACTTGTGCGATGATGGGTCGATACTGAGTTAGGCAGATTCGATCAAGCATCGATTTTATAGACCAATAGTTCGAATTTATCAACACTGAAAACTGAAACGGATCCAGCATAAAACAGAAGAAGCAGTTCAAGGAAAACGATCCTTTAAACTGCTTCTTCTGTTAATCGTTCCTAAAGGTAAACAAATTTTAATTAAGCGCCGACGTAAATCCCTCTGCCAACCTTTTTAATTTTGCCTTCCTTGGAGGCTCTGAAAATAATGTTTCTTACCTTTTTGTCTTCAAATCCGGTTTTTGTTTTCAACGTGGGCACATCGATACCTTTGCGGGATCTCTGAATAATTTTTAGAATTTGTTCTGTTGCGGTCGTTTTCGCTGCCTTTTTCCTGGGAGCGGCTTTTTTTACAGCCGTCCGTCTGGCTTTGACTTTTACGGTTTTGCGTTTTGCCTTTTTGACCGTTTTGGGTTTCTGGGGTTTTCCATAGGCCTTTAACAATTTCTCCATTTTTCTCTCAAGTGCTTTAATGTCTCTTTTAACTGCCTGCAAATCTCGTTTTAAAATCGCCATAATTTTCTTCCTCCTTCAATTTTTAACAAACGTTTATCTTTAATCGCCAATTCACATGGGCTTACTTATTTTAACAAAATTGCTAAAGAAAACAACCATAAACCGCATTAATAACGAAATATACCTCTTTTCTGTGCAACAGCATCAATTTCAATCGGGCAGGAGTAATTCAACTCAACATTCTGTTTTAAGGATTGTCCTGCAGAAAAGCAGTTTAGCTAGTAGATGAAATAGTAGTAAGAAGAATATCCGCAAGTTGTAATTTTGTCAAGTAATATTAGAAGAATTAAAAATTAACAGATAGTAAAGTCAATCATAATATTGCAAGTCTTTTTTATTACTGTTATCGACTGTAAGGGGTTGCATACGGTCCAATAATCTTTCTGGGCTACCATCTTGCAAAAATCATCGTTTTTGATATAAAGGCCTTTTTCTCAGTAAGAAATCATGCTCGGGGTTTTTAAAAGCAGAGGTCTCGAATCGTTTCACAGGAAGAGCATACGTAAATGGAGATAAAAAATGAAATTAACTGATCTCGCACCGCTTGACAAATGGATTGAGCTTGAAAAAGACCTTCATAAAAGATCCGGCTTGGACGTCAATGTTTTTGACACAAAGGGCTACAGAATATCTGAATTTAAAAATTGGGCCAATCGATTATGCCCTGAAATTAAAGCAACCGATAAAGGACAGAGCTTTATCTGCGCCCCGGCACATATGAACATCGCCACTTTAGCCATGCGCTCAAAACAACCCGTTATAGCAGAATGTGATGCCGGAATGCTCAAGCTGGTTGTGCCCATCTTTTTTGACGACAAATTTGTCGGGGCTGTCGGTGCATGCGGGTACTTACTCGATGATGGAGAAGTGGACAGCTTTCTGGTAAACAAAATGACGGATATCAGCGAAGATAAGGTGGAGAGATTATCCGAAGGCATTGACAGCATAACCACTGAAAAAGCGGAAATATTGGCTCAATACATCGTGAATCAAATTGCAGGGATCGTAACAACTTAAAGGGCTCATTTATAAGAATCAATTCTTTTTTTCTAAAACGAATTTGTCATACCTGCCACTGCCGGGATTTTAATCGGGTTGACAGATTGTATTTGTCTGATAATTAATACCTAAATTGCTCAATTTAGGCAGAACCTGGGATATCATTCATCCCATCCACCCTGGACAAGCTTACACCATTCAGACCCCGGA
>JASFIX010000657.1:0-3021 GCA_050122435.1 Desulfobacterales bacterium | reverse complement strand
TTAAACTGGGAGCGATTTAAAGAACGTATAGGGCATGGTGCATGGCGCATAGGGTAAAAAAATGAATGTCCGATTCCATGCTGAACTTTTAAAGGAATTGGCTGGCAAATATTTACGCTATGCGCTTTGCCCTTTGCGTTATGCCTTTCTTAGTTAAGCTGGAAGTGTACAATCAACAGGCTAAATATATCAGAACATAGGATACATCATGAGCATTAGGCCAAAGATCGCTGTTGTGGGGACTTTCGATTCCAAAGCCGACGAACATTTCTTTTTAAAAGAACGTATTGAGCAAATGGGTTTAGGCGCTTTAACAATTAATGTCGGCACCATGCGGCCATCTCCCGCTCCGGTTGATTTGGATCTCTACAATTTGATTATTGAAAACAATGCGGCTGTACAGCAGAGCAGAGATATGTCCATTGCAGCAATGATCGCTGAGGCCAGCGCCCGAATTAAAAAACTCTATGAGGATAATGAAATATCCGGAATGATATCGGCCGGCGGTGGTACCGGCACCCATATCGCAACGCGCATCATGCACGAACTGCCGCTCGGTGTGCCCAAGGTTATGGTTTCCACCGTGGCTTCCCGTAACATGGCAAAGACCGTTGGCACCAAAGATATCACCATGATACACAGCGTCGCCGACCTGCTGGGTGTAAACAGTGTGTCGGGCCGCATCCTGGATAAGGCTGCAGCCGGCATCTGTGGTATGGTCCAAAGCACCTGGAAACCTCGAGAAGAAAAAAAGCGGATTGCCCTGCCCTTTTTCGGATTCATCACCGCCGGTGCGGAGGCTACCAAAGAAGCCCTTGAAAAACTGGGATACGAGGTGGTTGCATTCCATGCCAACGGCATTGGTGGCATGGCCATGGAGGAACTTGCGGCCCAAGGGTATTTCCACGGCATCCTCGACCTGGCCACCCATGAACTGGCCGATCACCTGTTGGACGGATATTGTGGTGATATTGGTCCGCAACGATTCGAACCGGTCCCTGGGCAATCGATACCCCGCCTGGTCGTGCCGGGAGGGCTTGATTGCGCGGTTTTAGAATTCACGCGGCATGATATTCCAGACCAATATAAAGATCGCAAGATTTTCTTTTATGATTTTCGCTCCGCCATTCGCCTGAACGAAGACGAAACAAGAACGTTGGCCGATCAGCTATCAGAAAAATTAAATAAAGACCCTTCAACGGTAAAAATATTAATTCCGCTGCAGGGATGGTCAGAAGCAGATCGAGAAGGCGGTCCTTTACATGACCCGCCGATGAACCGATTTTTCACAGAATACTTAAAGAAAAGACTAAACCCTAAAATTGAGTTTCAAGATGTCAACCACCATATCAATGATACGCAATTTGGAGAGATCGCTGCACAGGTGATGGATGTCATGGTAAGGGAAAAATAAAAAGAACGGCATCGCTATTTCAGGTTCATAGCCGGCATCTAGAATTCAGTAAGAGCTTGGATTTCGTTGGGCAATCCAATTATTGTTCAGCGTTATATGTTAACAGTTGGCATGAATCAAATGTCTCGGTGATATTTGCCGTGCTTTCTTACGAAGCGAGATCTTTAAGGCCTTCTTCAACGGTATTTTTTATGGGAATCATTGATGTAAAACCGCTGACATCAAAAATTTCATAAACGTACTGATTTAATCCGGCCAGAGCCACTTTGCCTTCCCTACGCCTGATTTCTTTGGCGGCACCTAAAATAACGCGCAATCCGCCACTGCTAAGATACTCCAGCGCACTTAAATCAAAAAGCAGCCGATTGGTGTTTTCGTTCAATGTTTTTTTTGATGGTTTCTTCAGCTATTGGTGCTGTTGACGCATCTAGCCGCTCACTGATTGCAAAAATCAGAATTTCATTTTCCACTCTGTGCGTAATTTCCATTTTTAAATCCTCTCTGTTTCTATCAAAGAAAGTCAGATAAATTTTTTCATTGTAAATTTATTCTTGTTACACTCCCTTTTATAGCTAAGCGCATCCATTAGTTTTCTGACAATATGGATTCCGAGACCTCCGATTCTGATATCAATAAGATCAGGAGGAGTTTCTGGTTCTTTCTTTTCAAGTGGATTAAAAGGTATCCCATCGTCTTCAATTATTAAAGTCAGCTCGAGATTATCAAGATTAATTGTGAAACTGATTATATGCTCCAAATCGTCTTCAAAACCATAAGAGACTATATTTGTGAACATTTCATCTAAGCAGATATTCATATCATGTATGCAAGCTTCCGACAGCCCGGTGATCTCACCAAATTGATTCAAATGTTGGCATAAGGTTTCTAGCTCACCCAAATCGTTTTTGAGTTCAAATGAATAATTGTGTGATTTCATATCAAAGCCAATTAGTGAAATTGATCTAAGCGTCAATGATTAGCAGAACGAATATACAAAATATTCTCACTCTGGTGTCGCATTAAGTTTGACCATTGCATCGAATATGGGAAGCCTTTTTCGGGTAAATTTTCCAATCCATTTATCGTAGATTTTAAGAATCCTTCCTGATCGATAAAGTTCAGATATCACACGATCTGCAACAAGACGAAAATCGGCATCATTTCTCCTTACGGCGAGTGCAAACGGCTCAAAGGAGAACACATGGGGCTTAATTGCAAAGTTCATTGGGTCATTCTCTTTTAAAGCTAAGCCAATAAGTACGATCTGGTCTGAAGAAAAGGCATCGATTTTCTTTTGTCGTAACGCTTCAATGCTCTCTTTTGCTGAATTGAAAAATACAATTTCCGCATCCGTTGATGTTTCTTGAATGAGTTTTTTCAATGCGACTGCGGTCGTTGTAGCTTTAACGACTCCAATTTTTGTTCCATCAAAACCGGCGGAATCAAGAGTCTTGTTATCTTTTAAAGTCATTAGTGAGGCGCCGGTTACAAATGTCAGCTGAGTAAAGTCAACAATTTCACTACGGGAAAGCGTTTTAGTGGTTGAGCCGCATAATATGTCAATCTTGTTATCGCCCAAAGCTTTAAATCGGCCATCAGCTGTTACA
>JASFIX010000656.1:0-3024 GCA_050122435.1 Desulfobacterales bacterium | reverse complement strand
AATCTAACCATCCAGTCCGGCCAAATGGTCGGAATCATTGGGCGCTCGGGGGCCGGCAAGTCCACCCTTCTCAGATTAATCAATCGATTAATCGATCCCACTTCTGGACAAATTGAGTTTGACGGCGCCGACATCGGTCAATTAAAAAGGCGGGCACTTTTACAATGGCGGACGCGCTGTGCCATGATTTTTCAACAATTCAATCTGGTCAGCCGCCTCGATGTCCTGACCAATGTCCTGGTGGGTCGCCTGGGATATCATGCAACGCTTCCGACCCTGGTGAAAATTTTTTCGAAATCAGAAAAAGCCATGGCCATTAAGGCATTGGACCAGCTGGACATGGCCGCCACGGCCCTGCAACGTGCCGATACGCTCTCTGGCGGTCAGCAACAGCGGGTTGCCATCGCCCGGGCCCTGGTGCAGGAGCCCCATCTCATCCTGGCTGATGAACCCATTGCCTCTTTAGATCCGCATAATGCCACCCTTGTAATGGAAGCGCTCAAGCGCATCAACAAAGAAGTAGGCATCACCATCATCTGTAATTTGCATCACCTGGCCACCGCCCGCTCCTATTGTGAGCGGATTATCGGTATGCGCGCCGGACGCATTGTTTTTTATGGATCCCCGGCCGAGTTGACCACTGAAAAAGCACTCGAGGTATACGGTACCGAAGGTGACAGTGAGGAGCTCAAACAGGCGCTGGGAGAGGGTCCGGTTCAACAAGAAGATTCCTCGGTTTCTCAGGCAGCGGTTGCCTCGGCTTGAGGCTTTCGCCAAACAGGCAACAATGATCGTGTAAACCGAATGTGGTGTTAAGACCACTTTAAATTCAGCCGTTAAATGGAAAACGGATTCATTAAAAAAAATATTTAAAGGAGGAAAAAATGAACAACTTCAAAAAGATGTTACCGATTGGGATTGTGGTTGTGTGTCTGATGCTGACAAGTTTGGCACCGGCCCTGGCTGCCGACTGGCAAAAAAATTACTCTAAAGTAGTTATGGGTGTCATCACCGAGGAAAATGTTGAGGATCGTGCAAAACGCTGGGCACCATTTCGTGAGTATCTGTCAAAGGAACTGGGAGTTCCGGTCGAATGGCGTGAAGCCACTGATTACGCAGGGGTAATCGAAGCGCTCAAAGCAAAGAAAATCGAACTTGCATGGTTTGGGCCGGCTTCCTTTGCAAGGGCCTGGATCGTGACGAAGGGAAATGCGGTTCCCCTGGCGGCTGAAGTAGATAGGGATGGCGGCCTTGGCTATTATGGTGTCATCATCGTTAGAACAGACAGCCCGTATAAAACTCTGGATGATCTGAAGGGCGAGAACTTCGGTTTTGCCGATCCCAATTCAACTTCCGGACACCAGGCACCCCGGTTCTTCCTCACCGAACAAGGCTACAACCCGGATGAGTTCTTTGGTAAAACGGCCTTTTCCGGTAGTCACGAAAACAGTGTCAAAATGCTCTATGATGGCCAATTCGAGGCCGTGGCTACCTGGTGGACCAATGATAAAAAATCAAGTATGAGCCGAATGGAAGAAAAAGGCATGATCCAAAAGGGAGGATATCGCATTATCTGGAAGTCACCCCTGCTGCCGGCGGACCCCTTTACCGTCCCCTCCTGGCTTCCTAAAGACATGCAACAGGATATAAAGGCAGCCTTGCTCGATATGCCTAAAAAAGACAAAGCGGCTTTTGTTGCCTTGATGGGAAACGCTCAGAGTTTTCGTGCCGTAACCTTGGATGACTATCAGCCCGTCATTCGTTTCGTTAAAGCCAATATGGAAAAACGTAAACAATAATAAAAATCTTATCTGAAAACAAAGGGGGCTCCTCATTATTCGAGCGAGCTCCCTTGTTTTCAACCCTTTATCCAAATTGCATACCATCACAACTAAAAAACCCCAAAGTTCGGATGCCCTGGGGACATTTGCAGCGGCCGAGGCTACCTTAAAGCGCAAAAAACTGCGTCAAACCCTGATTTTTGCTGGGGTGTTTGTTCTCGTATTTGCCTTTTCGATTTATATAGGCGAGGTCAGCTTAACAGAGTTCATAGAGGGTTTGCCAGCCTTCTTTAATTATTTCTACGAGACGATTCCCGATTTAAGCATCGCAACATTCTCCCACGACATCAATGACTGGTACTGGGGCATCGACAAGTGGTTATTGGCCTTATGGGATACGGTGTTGATTGCGTTTCTGGCAACCCTTTTCGGATTTATCTTCGCTTTTCTCCTTTGTTTTCCCGCTTCTCGAAATTTGAATAAAAATTACGCGATTTATTTTCTATGTCGCCGTCTGATGGAAATTGCCCGCTCGGTCCCTGAATTGGTTTGGGCACTCATTTTTGTTTTCTCATTTGGTATTGGGCCCTTCCCCGGGGTACTGGCCATAACTGTTCATAGTTTAGGTGCACTGGGCAAACTGTTTTCCGAAATTAACGAGAATGTGGATTTGGGAGCGACTGAGGGCGTTCTGGCATCAGGGGGCAACTGGTTTCAGATGATCGGCTTCGCCGTTGTGCCGCAGGTCTTTCCAAATTTTATGAGCTATACCCTGCTAAGGTTTGAAATCAATGTGCGTGCGGCTTCAATCGTTGGATTTGTGGGTGCCGGTGGCATCGGTCAGGAGCTTATGGTCGCCATCCGACAGTTTCTTTATACCGATGTCAGCGCGATCGTTTTGATGTTGTTGATTACCGTCTCGATGATCGATATTTCATGTGAAAAAATCCGCCACCGCGTCATCGGACAGGAGATTTTAGTATGAGTCAGCTCACAATAAACGAAGTCGCTGAAATGTCTCATCAATATCCTTCTGTCTTTAATCGTCCTCTAAAGCAGCGATTGGCTCAATGGCTTATTTGGACGGGTATTGGTGTTTTTACCATTTATTGTCTGGTGCAATTGGGATTTTTCAACTTTTATATGATCAGCAGCGGACTGGGAAAACTTTACGGAGTAGTATCTTTTATGCTACCGCCCGCCGCCCACGGCAGGTTTCTTGTTTTTTTAAAGGCCATTTTTG
>JASFIX010000655.1:0-3025 GCA_050122435.1 Desulfobacterales bacterium | reverse complement strand
ACCGTCGCGGCGATATTTTTTCAGACGTTGTCGGGTTGTCCAACTGCCCAGGGTGACACCCATTACGGAGATAACCGGTATGATTAGCGAAAGCCGGTACATGATCTCGTATGAGAGTACCTGAGCCATCCAGCCCCCCAGACCGGCGACCAGAGCACTGCCGCCGATTATGGCAACGCGGCCCAGGGTTTGAACCGTCACATGCATTCGCTGAAGATCATTTTCCGGAATAGGGGTGCCATCTTCCAGGTGAGTTGGCACCGCCTCGACGGTCATGGCATCGGCCACGACGTCTTGCAGCACAAACCCCACCGGCGAAAGCAGCACCGAAATAATATACCAAACATCCAAGGGCAAAAGGGTTGCCATCCATTGGGCATGACCAGTCAGCCCGACCATGATCAATAAACTGAGCGCCATTAAAGTTGCGCCGAAGTAGACAAACCCGGCTTTGCGACGCCAGAATAAATCGACCAGATGGCCCAGCGGCATTTTCAAAGCCCACGGCAAACCAGCCCAGAATGCCAATCCGGCTAAAAAGGCTGCCGATAAGCCCAATTGATCTTTGACAAAGAAAGATTCGATTATGCCGGTAAAACCGGAAACACCGGCGGCCAGATACACCATTAGGGGCGGTAAATAGCTCCAGCGCATTTCGCGGAAAATGCCCAAAAAGTCCCTGACAAACCAGAGCCAGAACCGCCGGAAATGCGGCACGTTTTTTTTGCCTGTCTTTTGCTCAGCGGCCATGGTTACCCTTTAAAAAAAAGCAAGGCGGATTCACTTTCCCCTTGCTTTGATTAATTACACTGATGTTTTAACCGTTCAGGTTCTTCTCATAAACGAATTGGAAAAGGTTTAACTTTCCGGCATATCCGGCAGGGAGATCTGGCCTTCGGACTCGAAGGGGAGCGATGAGGGAAAGGCACCCCCCCCCAGGCGCAGTTTGCCTTTTAGATGGTAATTAAGTTGATCCTGGTTCTGCAAACCGACAGCGCTTTTTATGATGTCAAATACCGATGAATAGACACGCAGTGGCAGGAGGGCTGTGCCATAGGCCGGAATCTCAACATCGGATTGTGAGACACCAAAGGCAAATGGTTTGCCGTTAATTTCTATTTCACTCTCGACGCCCTTGATATATAAGGGGGTGTCATTGGTGTTAAACACCCGCAACTGAACTTCAAAGACGGTTTCAAGGAGGTTGAACGATTCCGGGCGGATATTGGCCATTTTGACGCGCGGCGGCTCCAGGTGCTTTCCCACGCCGGCGCATCCAAAAATTGTCAGCAGCAGCAGAATGGATGAAATTAATATTTTATCTAATCTAAGCCTAGCCATTGGCAAGTTGCTTTTTAGCACTTTTAAACCCCGTCCCCTTTTGCAAAAACGTATTTGATTGAGATGCGGTCTCAATACGAACATGAGAATTCGTTAATTACGATTACTGGCCGAGGATGCCTTTTAAAACGTCCTTGGCGGTTTCCTCAAGGCTTTCTTTGTCCAATTTTTGCCCCTCTTGTCCGGATCCCAGCATGGTCTCTTCCAGCTGTTTTTTTGCCATGCCGGCCAGATCAGGTGCAAACTTCGGCTTGGCAAAAGTGCCGCTAACCAACACCGGTACCATGAGTCCTGATCGCTCTTCCGTATCGCCCTGTCCCTTGATGGTCCCTACCACTTTGGGTTCCACCCGAAAATCCAGGGTTTCTTTAACCAGATTGGCATCTCCGGCCGCAACCACACGAATCAGCGGTGATTTCAAGCTTGTTTGGGGGGTATGGACATTACCCTGTTTGATGCTGAAGGGCGCAGCTAATTCTGCAAAATCTGTTCGTGGCCGTTGCGCGGGCTTCTGCTCCAAACCAAAGGCGGACTTTACATTGCGGACCATTCCAGCCAGATCAATCCCGATGATGGCGCCATCGTTGAAGCGAACCTGCCCATCTCCGTTTAAGGTTTTTTTGATCATGTTGGCGTCATCGCCTGACATGGCCAGTTTGATATTGGCATTGGTAACACCTTCCAATACGTCTTTTTCCAGAACATCTCTGAGCAGCGGCCCGGCCTGGATATTTTCAACGTTAAGGTTCAGGCTGCTTTTGGGCGTATTCGTCTGCACATTAAAATTCCCCGCGCCGGATACATTTCCTTGGTACATATTTAATTTTAAGGGGTCCAGATTGAAGATTCCGTTTTTGGCCTTGATTTGAAGATGCAAATCTTCGATTTTGGCCCGATTGACAACAAGTTGCCCAATCTGAATCCGTCCGTCCAAAATAAGTTTGCGCAGGGGTTTGTAATCGGCGGCTTTCTTTTGAGTCGGTTTTTCAGCTGTCGGCGGCTGCTCTGATTTGGGAGGTAAATACCGGTCTGCATCAATGCGGTCCAGATTTAAATCGAATGCCAGATTGGGTCTCGAAAAATCAGAGGCGTTCAGCGAAAATTTGAGCGTCGATTCGTCCAGGGTGAGAATTCCATCCGAAACCATCAATTTGTTTTGATCCCCTTTGAGATTCGCTTTTAGGGCTACACGACCCAATGCATCAGGATCGGAAGTCGCGACCGGAAACTCTCGGCCCAGGGCCGCCATTAATTCTCTTGGGGAAAACGCTTTGATTTCAACTGCCATATCAACACCCGGTTTTGAGCCGGGGTTCTTTACCTTGCCGTTGAGTTGCAGGGCGAGCTTTTTGAGTGCGTTGATGTCAAGCGCCAATGGAATCGTCGCCTGCTTAAAATCTTTGCCGATCGGTCCCACGGTGCCGTCAATGGACAGCGGCTTTTTATCCAGCAGGGCTGAAAATGAAAGTTTGACTGGGCGCTCCAGAGAAACATCTTTTAATCTTAAGTTGACCGCTGCTATTTCTTGGCGGGTATCGGCGGTGTGGTCAATCCAAATAATCGATCCATCTATAATTGAAAACTCGCCAACTGTCAGGTCCTTGATCGGCAGTCCTGCTTCTGCTGATGATTTAGGTGTTTTAGTTGTTTTTTCATCCCCTGATTTTTCTTTGGCAGCATCTGG
>JASFIX010000654.1:0-3059 GCA_050122435.1 Desulfobacterales bacterium | reverse complement strand
TTTTCATGCTTTCTATGTCTTTTTGGTTGGTGTAATAGGGTAGCCCCTCCTTGTCTGTGCCTGTGTGACAACTGTAGCAATTGGTGTAAGTCTGAGAGTGGCAGACTTGACACTGCACCTTGCCGATATGAATATTGTGGTTCCGTATTTCACCGAGCTGCAAATCCTTGTGACAATCCGTACATTTGGCCGCTTCTTTTAGATGATAACGGCCTTTCAAGTCTTCGGGGGCAGCTGCATGCATCTCTTCGGCTTTGTGGCAGTCAACACAGACCATGTTGCCCTTTATGGCGTGAATGTCACCTTGGCCCCTTTTGCCCAGGTATTCATTGCCAATCCGACTGCCGTGACAGGCAGTGCATTGATTGATCAGGTCCGAACGGGCTTTGAATAGGTGGCCGTTAACAAATCCTTTGCCCACCGATGCAGGCCGGCTGACATGACAGCCGCCACAGCCGGTGTGGCATTGGCTGCAATGGCGCTCACGGCCCATGTCGATGGTCTTGTATTTGTCCGGGTCAGCGCGACTCTCCAGAATGGTTGCAAAAGGACCCAAAGTCACGTGCAGCGAATTTTTAGCCGAAGCGGCAATTTCTTCATGGCACTCACCGCAGTTTTTTTCCGGATCGCTTAAAGAAGGACTCGCTACCAGGCCTTCGTGTGCAAGGCTTTTATCCTGCGCGTCGGCATTACCGCCATGGCAGGTTTCGCATTCGATCTCACCATGATCGCTGTTTAAAAAGTCAATTGCAACCAGAACCTTTTTGTGAGGCTCCAACGGAACCACGGACCCGCCTCAGCCAGCCCCAGAGGTTAAGGCCGACTTCTTTTCTTCTTTCGGCGCAAGGTTCTTTTCCAGCAGATTTTCTTTCGTGTGGCAGGACACACAACTGGATTGGGCGAATAAATCGGTTAGGCCTAATGAAAAAAAGATACAAAGCGCAAAAAAAGCCATGAAAACCGAAATACGAGAAGGTGGATTCTGGATAAACATCTGCTGCTCCTAAATTTAAGTCAATTTCGAGTTATCCATGATAGTTAACATTCAATGCATGGTTTTGTCTCTTTTAACGGAAATATGTTAGGTTTGGATTATAATTTTTTTTTTAAATTCCAATTAGGCATTGCAGATTAAAACGGTGTATATCGTCAAAGCTGATGTTATGCAACATTTTCCAAAACCTTAGCGTGAAATTGCTGAAATTTAAAAGCCGACCTTCCGATCAACGAATTTGGGTAACCAAATTTTTCAGATTGACAAAACTCTTGTGGTATTTCGTTAATTGAAGATGGCCCAATATAATTCACAAAAAGCGATTGCAATAATTAGAGCAGATATTTGCCCAAATACCGCTACCAGACCATGCAATACATTTTTAAAAAAAACCATTGCGATATCCATTTGAAATAGATAATTTTATGCGCGTAGAATCTGGATCAACACTAAAGCTGTTGGGGTTTGCATAGATTCAGAATAAAGGGAGACTGTTGATTATTTTTTTGATAATTTCAAGAGACAAAAATATGAAGGGGGACAAACATGGGAAGAGAAACTGTCTTGTTTAAAAGTGAAGAAAAGAAAGCTTCAAGCGATATTGCAAATACCTTGCGTCAGATCGCCGATAAGATTGATGATGGAACCATAATTCTGAAACAGGGCTCAGAGGAGATTACCTTGGAGTTTCCCAAAACCATGGTTTTAGAGTTGAAAATTGAGGAAGAACAGGGAAAGCGGCTGAAGAAATCGTTTGAGATCGAGTTGGAATGGATCATTGGAGAAGAACAATCGGATGGTGCAACCATATTATAAAACATAACAAACATCCATGACTGCTTTAACGGTAGGGTGCGGTAGCAGGAAAACTTGTGCGTAGAGCAAAATACTGCCCAACACTCATTGGATTTATAAAAGTAGGGTTTTTTGCGATTGTTGTTACAAATCCAATATCATTTTCAACTGATACCCAAAAATTGATTTAGGCAATATATAGTTGGACATTTCAGCGGCAACGATTCGCGTATCAAAAGATATAAAATTCGAAACTTTTTGTGCAATTGACACAAAAAGGTTTCGAACTTATCATTTACAAATATAGAGGACCAAGCCTGATAAATTTTTAGTCAATGCATTGAGATAATCTAGGTTTTTTTTAGGCTAAAAAGTCAGAATTAAAGCGGTAAGAGGAGGTTTTATGAAGATCACGGCCATATTCGGTGGTATTTTGATAATCATGCTGAGTCTATCAAACGTTCATGCTGGGGTCTTTTATTGGATTAATGACGATGGCGTCAAGCACTTTACGAATAAATCCGTGCCGAATAATCCGAACGCTCGGTTTTTGTTTGAAGAATATCCCTATGACCAGAAAGCCGATCAAAAGCGCAGGCAATCCGATCAAGAATTTTTAAATACTTTCATCGAAGAGATGGAGGCACAGAGTCGCCAAGCTCAGGCTGAGCGAGAAAGAAGGTTAGCAGAAGAAGAAGCAAATAGGCCCCCGACCCGGGAAGAATTGATCGAAGAAGAAACCATTAGACTAACAAATAGAATAAATGAGTTGAGAGAAATGCCATTGGAGTTCTTCGGCTCCCAGAGGAACAAAATTAGAAGGCTCGGTTTTTACCATAATAGACTGAACGCTTTAGAAAGGGATCCGGATGACTATTTTCAAAACCCGGTAACTTTCCAAGGCAATGTCAAATATCCGGGTCAATAAAGAAACGGACTTTAATTTTTACTATAATTTACCCCCTTTCGAGAAAATCGCCTGCCCCAAAAGTTTGGATATCATCTATCTTATAAAAATCATTGCTTTTTGTACGGCTCTCATCCATTTGAAAATGAAATCCCCCTTGACAACCAAAACCGTCTCCGGTAATGCGGTATTCAATGCAGGCCTTTCTCAAGAAATTCGAATACGTCATCGTCTTGAGCCTCATTATAATGATGGTCATCGTGGTGGTGTTGACTACCGTCGAGCTGGGCTGGATCATCATAAGAGACATCATCACGCCACCCATCATCATCCTCGAAATTGACGAGCTATTGGAAATTTTCG
>JASFIX010000653.1:0-3062 GCA_050122435.1 Desulfobacterales bacterium | reverse complement strand
TATTCCCGAACTATTAAACACGGCCTCTGCAGCGGTCTGTTTGACATTATTCGACGATGAAACCCCCGTATGGACCGATCTCAGCTGGAATTCATCTGCCATCAACTGGTTTCAGTCTCAATGTGGCTGTAGTGTTGTTACCGAGCCTTGCATGGCTCATTTCGCTTTGATCACCCAGCCGTCAACAATGCCGGACTTGGATGATTTCAAGATCGGAGATGACGAGCATCCGGAATCTGCCGCCACATTGATCATTCAAGTCGATCGCTTCAATGGTGATAAAGTTAAAAGCCTCAGCGGACCCGGAATAAAAACAACCACCTACTTTTCCCCGAAGGGTATCCGGCCACAGTTCTGGAAAGAATGGCAACTTCAGGCCGCTTTGTTTCCGCTGGGGGTGGATGTCTTTTTTACATGCAACGATATTTTGGCCGCCTTGCCGCGAACCACCCAGGTCAGCGATCCAATTGTGTCCGGGCAGAAAATAATTAAAGAGGGCGGCTCGGATTTGAACCGCCCTAAAACCGATAGGAATGTGTGCGCGTAAATGTAGCCAACCTATCGATATTGTTTATTCCCCAAAAGAACCTTATATCCGGTATGAAAAATAAAACATCACATTTTCCAGTTAAGGTAGTCGTACAATTTTAGAATTTTATTCAATTCGTATTAATAATTGATTAAAAGGAAGGCCAGCAATGAAAAAACCAAAAGTCTTATTTATCTGCGTTCATAATTCCGGCCGAAGCCAGATGGCTGAAGCATATTTAAAAAAAATTGCCGGGGATCATTACGATGTAGAAAGTGCTGGGCTTGAACCGGCCCATGAGATTAATTCGTTGGTTGTGGAAGTCATGAAAGAAGAGGGCATCGATATCTCCGGAAATAAAATCCAAAGTGTGTTTGAGCTTTTTAAAACCGGGAAGTTATATGATCATGTGATCACGGTTTGCGATGGTGCCTCTGAAGCCAAATGTCCGGTGTTTGCAGGGATTACGAAGAGATGGAATTGGCCGTTTCCGGATCCGACCGTAGCAGTAGGCAACGACGCAGAAAAACTACAAAAGGTTCGTGAAATTCGGGATATGATCAAGGAAAAGTTGATCGACTCAATGGAGGCCGGATTCAATTAGGATTTTACCCGTGAAGGTATTTTCACCTTTTTGGATCGATTGCTTTTATCAATCCCTTCACTCAGGCATGCTGCTTTTTTTCTATAGGATTTTCATAGGAAGACTCGCCGTGAGTGATAAAATAAACACTTTCGGCGACATTTTTTATATGGTCACCGATTCTTTCACAGCATCTGGCCGCAAAAATTAAGCTGGTGTAGGTATTAATATTATCAGAATCGGCCTTCATATAGGATCTAAGATGCGAAAGAAGATCGGCATAAACCTCATTGATATCCTCATCTCGATGCCAGACGGCTATCGCCTTTCTAACATCTGATCCCCGATAGGCATCGATTACATCTTTTAGCATATGGCTGGCCAATTCAGCCATGCGGATGATGAGTCCGACAGGCTTCTCCAGAGATACGTGATCAAGATCCATCACATTTTTCGCGATATTGGCAGCATAATCGGCAATGCGCTCCAGATCAGCCGCTATTTTCAATGCAGAGATGATATGACGCAGATCGGATCCCATCGGCTGGCGCATGGCCAGCATGCGAACCGTTAAGCCATCAACCGTATTTTGCAAATCATTAACCTGTGCGTCACTATAGATGACATTAACCGCCAGTCGGCTGTCTTTCGTAATGAGGGCTTCAACAGCCTTGGCGAGTTGTTCTTCAGCCACTTTACCCATCTCTGAAATTTTGCTCATCAGCAATTCCAGTTCCTGATCATAAGACCGTACGATATGGTCTTTCGACATCATGACTCCTTCTCAAGAATTGTTACAATGATAAACACAGTGGGAATTCGCTGGTTTAAGATTCGCATTAACCAAAGCGCCCGGTGATGTAATCCTCGGTAAGCTGATGGCTCGGGTTGGTAAAAATCTGTGCGGTGGGACCCACTTCGATGAGATCCCCTAAATGAAAATAAGCCGTGCGCTGGGATACGCGAGAGGCCTGCTGCATGGAATGGGTAACGATGACTATCGTATATTGTTTACGCAGTTCATCGATCAAATCTTCGATGACAGCGGTTGCAATAGGATCCAGAGCCGAGCAGGGTTCATCCATTAAAATCACTTCAGGGTTTACCGCAATCGTTCGCGCGATGCAAAGGCGCTGCTGTTGTCCGCCGGACAGGCCCGTGCCGGGCTGATCAAGCCAATCTTTGACCTCACCCCATAGGCCGGCTTTGATCAGAGATGTCTCAACGATTTCATCCAGTTCGGCTTTATTGGCGGACAGTCCATGAATTCGCGGTCCATAAGCGATATTCTCATAGATGGATTTTGGGAAAGGGTTGGGTTTTTGGAAGACCATGCCGACCTGAGCCCGCAGGGGCACAACATCGATGTTTTTACCGTAAATATCAACTCCATCCAGCTTAATCTCGCCGGCAATGCGGCAACCGTCGATGGTGTCGTTCATGCGGTTGAGACAACGTATAAATGTGGACTTGCCACAACCGGAGGGGCCGATCATGGCCAGCACCTCATTGCGGCCGATATCTAAAGAAACATTTTTTATCGCCTGTTTATCACCATACCAGACATCGACATTACGACAGGTCATGCGCGGATTGTCAACGGTGATATTACCGACCGTTTCACGGTTTTCACGACTGACAAGTACCCGGCCTACCTCTTGTTTAATTTTCGCCTGTATCGTTTCTTCTGGCATAGTTCCTATGAAACCGGCTTCATCCATTTCTCTCAGTGAAATCATAAGACCACAAATTTTTGTGCATCAGAAAAATGCATATTAACGGTTAACATCAAAGTAGTAAAGCCTTTAATCTAATTTAATTAGTTTGCGCAGCTAATTTGAGAATGCTTGTAGACCGGAACGAATCCGTTCCGGTCTACCAAGTATTTTCATTTGACTACTTTAATGAGGTTAACGGTTTCAGCGAATGGGCTGCATCGTTAAATTGCGC
>JASFIX010000652.1:0-3062 GCA_050122435.1 Desulfobacterales bacterium | reverse complement strand
ATGACCAGGTTTACAACCAAAAAGACGCCGAAGGCTTCATCCGTTTAAACGCTTTAAGGTTAAGAATTCAAAAATTGCTCGATAAATAGGAATTAACGCTTAAGGAATTTTCAAGATCCGCTAAGCAAGGGAATTATTTCCGAATTGCTGATCGCGCAACTCGCAACGCGTAACCCGCAACAGGTAAATCATGTCAGAAAAACTATGGTCAGGTCGGTTTAAAGAAAAAACTGCCAAAATTGTCGAGAAATTTACGTCCTCAATCGATGTGGACAAGCGGCTGTATGTCTATGATATTCAGGGCAGCATTGCGCACTGTCGGACCCTGGCAAAGGCGGCTATTATATCCGCAGAAGAATCGGAGGAATTAATCGCGGGTCTTGAGAAAGTAAGGCGGGAGATCGACGAGGGAGTTTTATCTTACGAGGATGCACTGGAAGACATTCACACCCATATTGAATCCAGGCTGGCCGAGATCGTCGGAAAAGTTGCCCACAAGCTCCATACCGCCCGAAGCCGCAACGATCAGGTGGCACTGGATGTGCGTCTGTATCTGAGAGATACCGTTGATGTTATCATCGAATACCTGTTCGAATTGCAAAATGTTTTGGTGGATCTTGCCGGGCGACATATTGCAACTGTACTGCCGGGCTACACCCACCTGCAGCGCGCCCAGCCAATTTTGCTGGCGCATCATTTGATGGCATATTACGAAATGTTTTCAAGGGATGCCGAGCGCCTGCAGGATTGTCTGGTGCGCATCAACATCATGCCACTGGGAAGCGCAGCCCTTGCCGGCACGCCGCATCCCATTGACAGGCAATACACCGCCGAATTACTCGGATTTGAAAAGGTTTCAGCCAACAGTGTCGATTCGGTATCTGACCGGGATTTCATTATTGAATTTTTATCCGCAGCCAGTATTTGTGCGATGCACTTAAGCCGGCTGTCGGAAGAACTGATAATCTGGTCCTCAGCCGAGTTTGGCTTTGTTGAATTGCCCGACGCGTTTGCTACCGGCAGCAGTATCATGCCGCAGAAAAAAAATCCCGACGTGGCTGAACTGGTCAGAGGCAAAAGCGGTCGTGTTTTCGGCAACCTGATGGCCTTGCTGACGCTAATGAAGTCTTTGCCCCTGTCGTATAACCGCGATATGCAGGAGGATAAAACACTGCTGTTTGAAGCTGCCGATATCCTGACGGCCTGTCTTGAGATTTATATTCAGTTGCTTCCCAACATTAAAATCAACAAAACCACGATGCAAAAAGCAACCGCCAGCGGATATCTCAACGCCACCGATATGGCGGATTACCTGGTAACCAAAGGCTTGCCTTTCAGAGAGGCCCACCATTGTGTCGGTCAGGTCGTTGGCTATGCATTAGGTCTTAAAAAGGAAATCCATGAACTTTCGCTAAAGGAATTGCAGCAGCACGCACCGCAGATCGAAGATGACATTTTCGACTACCTGGGGATACAGCAGATGATCGATCGGCGCATCTCAACAGGAGGTACCGCCACCCAAACCGTTAAAAAAGCCATTAAGGCTGCCGGGCAGAAGCTGAAAAGAAGCACTGATGAGAGCCGGAAAGCAAGATAATTTCATACAAAACGACTCTTATACCCATAGCAAATGGATGGTGGCCTTGCTATTGTTGCTGGTCGGCTCGAGTCTTCTTTGGATCGGTTGCGGTAAAAAAGGACCGCCGCTCCCGCCACGGCGGCCGTTACCGGCGGCGGTCAAAGATCTCGAATACACGGTCCGTAACGATATTGTTGAGCTGAACTGGACAGTGCCGGGTAAGGAGGAGAACCGCAGCGCTGCCCCCCCTGCAAGCGTTAAGGTTTTTCGTTCTAGCTTGTCAGCCGAAGAAGCCGGCTGTGAAAATTGTCCCATCCGTTTCACGGTGTCCGGTGATATTCCGATTCATAGAAAACGATCTGAAAAATCCAAACCGATAAGGATGAGTTATTCAGAGTTTGTCGAGGTGGGATATCGCTATATCTTCAAAGTGATCGTCTTTGATGAATATGGAATCGGCGGCAAAGACTCAAACATTGTTAAATTCGATCATTATTCTGATTGAGTCATACTCAATCAGAAGTTATTTGTTACTCGTTTTGACAGATCTTACTGCGATCAATCCATATCCGTTTTTGCAAACGATCGAATAGGGCGGATTGTCATCCCATAACATATAACCAATAACGATTAACTCCGCTAGGGGTAATACATGCATCATTTCACCTATCGACAAGATGAACTCTACTGCGAAGACGTGCCGGTACAAAAAATCGCAGCCGAGATCGGCACGCCGTTTTATCTATACAGTCATGCCACGCTGAAACGGCATTTCAATGCGTTCAGCGAAGCGTTTGCGGGCATGGAAAAATTAATTTGCTTCTCTGCCAAAGCAAACACTAATCTGGCGATTCTGAAATTATTCGCCAGCGCCGGCTCTGGTTTGGACATTGTTTCCGGCGGTGAGCTTTTCAGAGGTCTTCAGGCCGGCTTTAAATCGGACCATATCGTTTATTCGGGTGTGGGCAAACGGGTTGATGAAATTGATTATGCCCTCAAATCTGATATCCTGATGTTCAATTTGGAATCCCTTGATGAGTTGAAATTGATCAACCAGCGGGCGGGCCAGCTCCATCAGCGAGCCCGTATTGCCATTCGGGTCAATCCGGATGTCGATCCCAAAACCCATCCTTATATTTCTACCGGTCTTAAAAAGAACAAGTTTGGAATTGATATTGCCACCGCCCTGGAAGGATACCGACTGGCTGCCAGCCTGGAGAATATTGAAGTCACCGGCATCGATTGCCATATCGGCTCACAAATAACTGAGGCCGGGCCATTTGAAGATGCCTTAAAATCCATTAAGGCACTGATCCAGCAGTTAAAATCGGAACTGGGGATTCAGATCCAATATATTGATATGGGCGGAGGTCTTGGCATTACCTATGCGGATGAGACACCACCGTCTTTAAAAGAATATGCACAAGCCTTTATGGAAAACCTTGAAGGCATGGATTTAACGCTCATCCTGGAGCCGGGCCGA
>JASFIX010000651.1:0-3070 GCA_050122435.1 Desulfobacterales bacterium | reverse complement strand
AACCAGGTTTTCACCGGCCTGACCGATGGCGGCCGTACTGACTTTATTGCCTTCCAATTCTTTGAGGGCCTCCTCGAATTCATAGCAGTCCATGCCCCAGAATGCTTTGGCATCCCGTAACTCAACTCGATCTTCGGAGATGAATAGGTATTTGGGCGTATCGGCCTTCCCCCGCACTATAATACCTTGATACCCTGCCGATCGCAGCCGAAAGGCCCAATGTCCTCCAGAATGGGCTTCACCATAAATTCCGGTCAGGGGCGACAACCCGGCCACAACATGGCGGCCGCCGTAGGGAACCGCCCCGGTCAAAGGACCGGTCATAAAAATCAGCGGATTTTCACCCGACAGGGCATCAGTGTCAGCACTGGTCTCCTGCCAGATAATTTTAGCTGCCAATCCAGCTCCACCCAGATATTTGCGCGCCACATCCGCTTTGACGTAAACCGTCTCTATGGTATCGGCGCTCAAATCGACCATGATCAAGCGAGGTGAAAATCCCGCATCCGGCTGGGATCCATAAATTTGCGCTTGGGTTTTTGCTGTCATTTGAATTCCTCCCATTAGAAAGGCTATTAAATGATAGTGGGGTCTTGCAGGGTATTTGATCTCAGGCAGGGATTACGTCTCACAAATTAGGTGTCAGGTGTCGGGTGTCAGTGTTCAGCATTCGACTTGCAGAAGCTTCGGCCTTATCAAATCTGACACCTGACACCTGAAACCATAGTTATTTTAACTGTTGTAACCATTTAGCGAGAAACTAAATTAGATAGCTAGGTCGTCAACCACTTAATCGTTGGATTATCCTTCCATTTGTCAACCAGGTAACGGAAGAACTGGGCCATCCCACCGGCGTAAAAGATCATGATCAAAATCAGCATCAGACCGTAAATGAGCAGGTTGATCCCCGGCAGATAGTCAAAATTGGATCGGAGCATCTCGGTAAACCAGATTAATGGAAAGGCGACGGCAAATCCGCCCCACAGGCTCCCCCGGCCTCCGATATAGACGATCACCAGAAATTCAACGGTTTTGGCGGTATGAAGGAACTCGGGGGTCAGAATACCGATGAAGTGGGCGTAGAAGGCCCCGACCCAGCCGGCAAGCGCACAGGAGACGGTAAAATTCATGATGCGATAGCGCGTGGGATTGATGCCCGAGGTCTTGGCAGCGTCCATATTCTGACCGATGGCCTTGAAGGCCAGACCAATGTGGGAGCGGGCAATTCTTTTCAGAATAAACCATGTCACAAGCGCCACTCCGATCACCGGATACCAGTAGTAAAGGTTGGAAGCTTCCGTTCCGAAAAAGTAGGGAGTCCGCAAACCCAGCATGCCACGGGTCAGCCAAACCAGCTTGATGGCCAGACCCATCATGGCAATCCCGATGAACCAGGTCAGGCAGATGGCAAACATCCCCCGCATACGCAGGCTGATGGCACCGGTAATAAATCCCAACAACCCCGCGGTAAAGGCCCCGCAAAGCATGGTCACCGGAAGTGGAATGCCCCATTTGTTTGCCACAATGGCAGAGGTATAGGCGCCTAAGCCGACAAAGGCGGCAAAACCAAAATTGACGACCGCAATGTAGCCGGAACTGAAATCAAAGGCCATCGCCCCGGATCCCATGATGGCTGCCAGGATGAACCAGCGGACCAAATAATCCTGGTTAAAGGGCGGAATTAGCGGAACGATGAGCAGGATCAAAAACCCGATCGCCCCCAGGGGGGTCAGACAAAGATAGTCTAAATATTTAGCGATTCCCTTCTTCTGGACATCATATTCATTGGCCATAACAACAACTCCCTCTTCTTATTCATCCCATACAGTTCTGACTTTGGTCGCAAAGATTCCAGACGGCCGAAAAATCAGGATAAGCGAAATCAGCAACACCGGTATCACAGCTTCCCAGCCTTCACCCAAATAACTTCGTGTAATAACCTGAAAAAGCGCAATCATGAAGCCCCCCGGAATCGAGCCGGCCACATTACCAAATCCCACCAGAATAATGATAAACCAGGAGTTGTATAACGGCATAACACCCACGGTTGGATAGGAGGGAAACATAAACAGCAGGCTGGCACCGGCCAGACCGGCCAGGCCGCAACTCAAGGCAAACGTCACAACATGAACGGTATCAACCGAAATACCCACCATGCGGGCGCCGTCCTCGTCCTGGGATACCGCCCGGATGGTTTTACCGGTGGTTGAGAACATCATGAAAATATAGAATCCAATCATGGTCAGGATCGCGATGAAGAAGGCACAGATCCTGTCTATCGACATATAGACACCAAAAATCGGCACCGAGGGAAAATCCCAGTAGGCCAGGATCCCTTTAAAGTCAGCCCCGAAGCCTAATTGATGCGTATTCTGAAAAATAATGGAGATACCAAGGGTGATCAAAAAGCAGTTCAATAACCATCCCTCGCGATTGCGCATCCGCAACTGCTTGAACACCAGCCGCTCGGTTAAAATCCCCAGGAGGGCACACATGAATAACCCTGCCAAAATAGCGATCACAGGGCCCACATAAGCCAGAAAGGATTCCGGGTGCTCGAGCGTGTAGTTGCTGATCGGCAGAAACACGAAATAGGCGGTCAACGAACCGGCCATGAAATATTCGCCATGGGCAAATCCGGCAATGTTCATCACGCTGAAGAGCATGGCCAGGCCAATGGCCATCAAGGCCCACATCCCGCCGGTGATCACCGTATTCACCAGGATATAGGGCCCCTTGTGGATCGTGGCCACAATGGCGACTAAAATGGTTAAACAGATGGTCATGCCACCTGCCGAGAATATCCATCGTATTGCCTTTTGAGCAAAAGTATCTTCGACGGCTTGTTCAAATTTATCGACTGCAGATTCGCTTGAAGGATTTGCCATCAGTTGATTCCCCTCGTTTAATGTCCCAGATAGATCTTTCTGACATGTTCGTCGTCGGCCAGATCTGCGCTCTTGCCTTGCAATACAATTTTGCCCTTTTCAAGGATGTAGGCGCGCGACGTGGTCTTGAGTGTTTTGCCGACATTTTGTTCCACAAGAAAAATCGTGGTGCCCCGTTTATT
>JASFIX010000650.1:0-3071 GCA_050122435.1 Desulfobacterales bacterium | reverse complement strand
CGGGCAGCTGGGCGGGTTCGATATAACCGTTTTCGGCAATGACGGCAGCACTTTCAATAATGTTTTTTAGCTCCCGGATATTACCGGGCCATGGAAAAGCCATGAGCATCTGCAGGGCCACCGAGGAAATTTCAATTTTTTGGGGAAGGTTCTGTAAAAAATAATCGACCAGCAACGGAATGTCTTCCTTGCGTTCCCGCAGTGGCGGCAAATGCAGGGTAAATACATTCAAGCGATAATAGAGATCTTCTCTAAAACGGCCTTCCTGGACCATTTTTTCAAGATTCTGATTGGTTGAAGCGATAAAACGGACATCCACTTTAATGGTACTGCTGCCGCCGACCCGGTAAAACTCCTTTTCCTGGATGACACGCAATATCTTGGATTGCAGATTTAAAGGCATGTCGCCGATTTCATCCAGAAATATGGTGCCCCCATGGGCCATATCAAATTTGCCGGGTTTGAATTTGGTTGCACCGGTAAAGGCGCCTTTTTCATGGCCGAATAATTCGCTTTCCAGCAGTTCTTCAGGAATCGCCGCACAATTGAGCTTAATAAACGCTTTATTTCTGCGGTCGCTGTTTTCAAAAATGCTGATGGCAATCAGCTCTTTGCCGGTGCCGCTTTCCCCAAGGATGAGAACCGTGGAATCGGTGGGGGCAACCTTTTTGATCAGGCCCAGAAGGCCCCGCATGGCAAGGCTTTCACCGATGATGTCCGGAAAGAAATGACGCGCATCGATACGGCTGAGAACCGATGTGACCCGGTCAAAAACGCTGGTAAACTGCTCGATTTTATCAATTGACCAGTCTTTGCCGCTGTCGGCCTTTTCACCTGAAATTGAGGCCAGTTTGCGCGCTTTTTCGACAAAGCGTTCTACGGGTTTCAACATAAAGCGGACCAGCATGAAACCGGTGGCATATGCGATGACGCTGATTGCTAAAATAAACCAGAAGACAGGCTGGGCGGGATCAAATCCATGGGCCAGACTGTATTTGGTCAGCCGGAAGGATAGAATGGCCGCCAGAATGGTCAAGCCAGTGAAAATAAATGGGATAATTATATAGAGGCTTATGTAAAACCGTAAATGTCGCATGTTAATTTCTGGTTCAGGGTTCCAGGTTCAGGGTTCAGAGGTTCTACTGCACAGTTTAACGAGGTTCGGATTGCGAGTTGCGGGTTTTAGGTTTCATGCGCAAGCAGGGTTTTTTGCTCAGTCCTCAGTCCACAACGCTCAGTACTGTTTTTTTAGCGTTGAACCTTTGAACCCAGAACCTCTGAACCATCATTTGGCCATCAACGTGAGGTCCCACATCGGCAAAAATATGGCCAGGGCAAAGAAGCCGACCACAGCTGCCAGCCCTACGGTCAGCAATGGTCCGATCGCCTCTGACAGTTTTTTCATCGAATATTCCACTTCGGTATCATAGTGCGAGGCCACATCCTGCAGCATATTTTCCAGATTGCCCGATTCTTCCCCAATGGCCACCATATTAATGAGCATCGGTGTGAAATAGCTGGCCTCGCTTAGCGGTTGAGCGATGCCGCGTCCTTCCGCAAGACGATCTTTAATTCCATCGATTTCGCGACCGATGGCGGCGTTTCCGATAGTTCCGGATAATATATCCATGGAATCCAGCACATCCACACCGCTGGATTGCAGAATTGAAAAAATACTGGCAAAGCGGGAAACCGCGCTTTTGACAAACAGGGGCCCGAAAAGCGGAAGCCGCATCAAAAAGCTGTCACGGACCCACTTGCCCTGTTCGGTTTTTAAGTAATAAAACAGGAACAGCCCGGCCACCACAACGGCGCCGATGATTAGATACCAGTAATTGGCTAAAAATTCGTATATAAAAATACAGATTTGAGTCGGCAGCGGCAGGGCCAATCCGGCGTTTTTAAAAATGTTAACAAATTTGGGGATTACCTGGGTAATCAGAACGAGAAACGCCGAGAACAAAAATACCACGACGATGATAGGATAGGTCAGCGCCGATTTGATATCGGATTTAACGCTGTGTTCATGCTCGATAATATATGTCAGACGGTCAAGCACCTCAGGCAGGGCGCCACTGCTTTCTCCCGCCCTGATCATACTGCAGTACAACGGTGAAAACACCTTGGGGTGTTTGCTGAACGCTTCGTACAAACTGGCGCCTTCTTTGATATCCTGGTGCATTTTGCCAAGAATACGCCTTAGCTTGGGATTTTCAGTCTGCGCTTCCAGGATCTCCAGCATATTGATCATGGCAACCCCGGCGTTAAACATGGTTCTGAACTGTTTGGTGAAAAGGATCAGTTCAGGTGCCTTTACCGGTGCCAGCAGTTCCCGGATTTTGGTCATCTGGAAACCGCTCAGAGCCGGTTGTTCCACCCTTACCCGGGTCGGAATATATCCCCGGGATGCCAGCATGCTGTTGGCGCTTTCCAGGGATTCGGCTTCAAGCTCACCAGAGACCGTGTCGCCGGTTTCGGAAATGGCCTGATATGAAAACTTTGGCATATTCTCCTCGTTCTGGGTTCAGGGTTCAAAGGTTCAGGGTTCAAAGTTCAGGGTTCAAAGGTTCTGTGCTTCAAAGTTTTGTTGGATTGGTTTCATTAGTTTTCTTGGTTGAATTGGTTGACTTACACCGAACCAATTGAACGAATTAAACCAATCAAACCAATAAAACCCTAAATAATTTGTCATAAACCGATTATACGAACGTTGAACCTTTGAACCTCTGAACCTTGAACCTACGACTACAGCAGTACTGCTGAGGCCGCTTCCTCCAGGGTGGTGATGCCCTTTATCGCTTTTTGAGCAGCATTTTCCTTCAAGGACGTAAAGCTGCCGGACTTTAAAGCAGTCTGATGGATCGTATGCGAAGATTGCCGTTTTAAGATCAGGTCCTTGATCTCATCATTAATGCTCATTACCTCATACACACCGGTACGGCCTTTATAGCCGGTGTGCATGCAGTTAAAGCAACCTTTACCCCTTACAAAGTTTGCTTTACTGGTGTTGTTGATTCCCCATGCTTTTAAGGCTTCCTTTGAGGGCGTATAATTGGTCATGCAATTGGGGC
>JASFIX010000649.1:0-3073 GCA_050122435.1 Desulfobacterales bacterium | reverse complement strand
ATTTTTGGTGACAAAAATCGACATTCGAATGCGGTTATCCGGGCTGACCGCCGGGGTGACCTCGAGCAGCAAGTCCACATCTTTAAATTTTATGGTGGCGTTACCGGAGTCATCGCGCTCCAGATAGGGTATTTCAAAACCCTGCATGATCTTGGCTTTTTTGTTGTCCAGGGTGACAACCCGGGGTGAGGAAAGGATGTTGATTTTGTCTTCGACTTCGGCGGCGGCCAGCACAGAATCCGTGATGGAGAACGAGGTTCCACTGGTTTTCATGACGTTAAAAACAATTGCGCCGGCTGGGTCCGCACCGGCGGGAATGTTGTCGGTGAGCCACGTGGTGGGACCGGCTTGCCAGCTGCTGGTGTAAGGAACATCAATGGGGCCGTGCTGCAATCCGCCGCCGATCCCTACCTGCCCCCAGTCGAAGCCGACTTCTCTTGTAAAATTGGTGTTGGCCTCAACAACGCGAGCCTCTATAATAACCTGGGGCGTGACCGTATCGATCTTTTGCACAATTTGCTTGGCCTGTTGGATTTTTACGGCCGTATCGGTGATGATGATCTGGTTGTTGCGGATATCCACATTGGCCTTGCCGCGGCCCTCGGTCAAAATAGCCTGCACATGCGGCAGCACTTCGCTGTCGGCATTGGAATAGCTTATGGGAATGTATTCGGTATACAGCGGTTCGAGTGCTTCGGCCTGCTTTTGAGCCTGCTGGGACGCTTTTAACTGGGCCTGTTTGAGCTTTTCTTCCTGGGCCAGCGTGCTGAGGGTGGCAATCCGAATGATATCGCCTTCCATGGTCATGCCAAGCTGGTTCATTTTCAACACCAGATCCAGAACCTGGTCCCAGGGCACCGGTGTTTCGAAATTCAGTGTGACCTTGCCGCTGACGTTTTTGTCGATCGCAAAACTTTTACCGCTGATTTCTCTCAGGAGACGAAAGACGTTTCTGATATCGGTATCGTAAAAGTCAAAAGCGATTTTTTCCCCGGTGTATTTTTTTTCCGTCTGGGCCGCCAAACGCTCCTCAAAGGTTTGGGCTTCGGCCGCTTTTTCGATCGGCAGCTTTTCTTCTGCCTTTTCCCCAGGTGCCTGAGCCCGGGCGATTTTGTCTTTTTCGGCCTGCTTTGCAGGCTCGACAGCCGCCTCGGCCAGGACTTTTTTCCATTCCGGCAGATCGGCATCTTCATAAGGCTTCGGAGGAATGGAAGAAGCCGCAAAGTTGATTCGAAGCGTATTGTCGTCTTGTTTGATGCTATAGGCAACCGCTTCACGCAGCTCGATCGTAAACAGCGAATCGCCTTTCATTGCGGCAGTCTGAATCGGTGTTACCCGGTCCACCGCGCTTTCAAAACGGGTGGTGATCAGCGCCCGCTTGCGATATTCGGGCAGGCTGGTATTAAACAACTTCAGTTGTAGTCGCTTGGCAGCTACTTTTTTAAGATCATATTTGACCGGAACCGTGGTGCCGATGATCAGTGATGATTTGCCGGCTTCCTCACTGGAAAAATCGATGCGATTCACCCAGGCCGGCTTTGCCGATGCAACCGGAGTCGTAGCCGGTGTCGTTTTCGGTGTTTGTTTTTCAGCCGCAGCGGCCTTGGAAGGTTTTTGCGCCACCATCACTTTTTCTTTTTCGGTCACCGCTGCCTTGGGAGGTTGCTGCGTAGGTGTCTGCGGCACTTTGCCGATATGTATCATCAACCCGCTGGCTGTGGGTGAAGCCGAATATTTTGTCAAAGACGCTTTGGAAGTATCGAGCACCAACCGAACTTTTTGCGGATAACCAAAATGGCGAACCTGGTTGACCCAAGGGGATTTAACCGCCAGACGCTGCTCCTTTTTAAAAGGGCTTTTAAGCTTGAACATGTCAATGACGATGCGGGGCTGTTTGCCGTCTATGGTAAAGGATTTATAATCTTTGATGGCCCCATCGGCGTTGACATTGACGACCACGTTGTCTTTTAAAGGAATGGCCGTAACCGTTTTTAATTGACTGGCGGCAGGAAGATCTTCTACAGACGGCTGCGGTGCAGGTTGGGGTGCAGATGGCTTTTTTGCCACCGGCGCCGGGGGGGCAGCTGCGCGGGCAACGACTTTTGGAAATGACACCTGCAGTCCTGAATCCTGAGGATTGAGGTCGTAGGGCGCATCGGTTTTCAGTGCAATGAAAATGCGCGAGGTGGTCGATTTTTCTTCGACAAGCTCGGTGGCTTTTACCGAACCGATGATTTCATTTTGCGGCGGCGTCGTCACCGTCTCATCGGTGGCCAGGGCGGTTTCCGGGAAATGAAACAGCACACCTATGGGAAACACCTGTTTAATCGCCGTATAGGTTAACGTTTGGTTTCCATGGATGGTGACAATCACCGAATCAGCGCTGACCTCGGTGGTAATGCCGGTAATACGCTTGGCTGACGCACCTTTTCCATCAGCAGCCTTATTGGAAGCGCATCCGCCAAACCATGCCATTACTGCAACCAGCAAAATGATCAGTAGTAAAAACCTTCGTCGAATGGTAAATGGATTTATCATTTTTATTAATTCTCCAGAGGCTTCCGAAAAGCCACACTTGGTTCCAGGTGTAACGGTTACGACAGACGTTTTTGTTCGAGCTGAATGATCTGCGGGGTTAGAAAGATCAGCAATTCTTTTTTTTCATCGGTGTCCCTCTGATATTTAAACAGCCAGCCCAGGACGGGCAATTTGCGTAATCCCGGGGTGCCCCTTTCATTCCAGGTAATGGTAGATTTTAAGATGCCGCCAATCACAATCGTGTCGCCGTCATCCACTAAAATCTCGGTTTGGGCCTCGTTGGTGGCCAGGGCCGGTGGGACGATGTCGGGGTCCACCAGGTCATTTTTGGTGACAAAAATCGACATTCGAATGCGGTTATCCGGGCTGACCGTCGGGGTGACCTCGAGCAGCAAATCGACATCTTTAAATTGTATGGTGGCGTTACCAGAGTCATCGCGCTCCAGATAGGGTATTTCAAAACCCTGCATGATCTTGGCTTTTTTGTTGTCCAGGGTGACAACCCGGGGTGAGGAAAGGATGTTGATTTTGTCTT
>JASFIX010000648.1:0-3075 GCA_050122435.1 Desulfobacterales bacterium | reverse complement strand
CCAAAGGCAAATCCATTGGGGTCCTTAAATGGTTGATTCCAGCTGCAATCATCGTGCTGTTTATTGCCGGATTTTTTTACGGTGGCAAAGAGGCAGGCACAGACATGATCGCCTGGTGGATTTTAGCCAACGGGATTTTGGCCGGAGTGGGGGCAATCATCGCGCTGGCCCACCCGGCCACGATCATATCATCAATTTTGGCGGCACCGTTGACTTCGCTAAATCCCATGATAGCTGCCGGGTGGGTATCGGGGCTGGTGGAGGCATTTTCGAGAAAGCCGAAAGTAAAGGATCTGGAGCGACTGCCGGAAGATATTCTCTCTGTGCGGGGGTTTTGGAAAAATAATGTCACACGCATTCTGCTGGTGGTGGTTTTTACGAATCTTGGAAGTTCACTGGGAACCTTTATCGCATTCCCGGTTATTGTCAAAGTACTGCTGGGGGCCTCTTAATGGTGTCAGGTGTCAGTGTTCAGGTGTCAGCAATTCGCGTAAGTGCTGACACCTGACACCCGAAACCTGAAACCCAGATATATCTAAGATGAAACATCATACACCTCTCAAACCGACTCTAGCACTCATCTCTGCATGGCTCCTTCTGGTGGTCGGCTGTGGTGGTGAGTCGGCCATCCGACCCGATGATTCTCCGGCTGAAAGAGAATCGGTACTGCTGCGCATGCGCTATACCATCCAGGTCGGTGCCTTCTCAAATATTGATAATGCGGTGCGCCTGACGGCCTCACTGGAACGCCAGGGTCTGGATGCCTATCATTTTCTTCATAGCTCGGGGCTGTATAAAGTCCGGTTTGAAAACTTCAGAACCAAACAGGCCGCCCGTAGCAGAGCACTTGAACTGCAACACAGGGGTATCATCGATGCTTTTTATATCGTTGAACCGAATGCGTACACAGCAGATTCCCGCAATGGAAAAGCCCGTCTCAGGGAAAAAATTGTTAGAACCGCCGGGCGGTATGTTGGCGTGCCGTATCGCTGGGGCGGAGAATCCCCTAAGACCGGGTTTGATTGCAGTGGATTGACAATGGTTGTTTACCGCCTTAACGGATTGGACCTGCCGCGCTCATCCAGACAACAATGGAAGATTGGAAGACGGATTGATCGCAGCCGGTTGCAAAAAGGCGATCTGGTGTTTTTTGCCACAAGCGGCGGCAAGAGAGTTTCGCATGTTGGAATCTATACAGGCGGAAATAAATTTTTGCATGCACCCGGCAGGGGTCACAGAATTCAAACCTCTTCTCTGTCCAGCAAATATTACAGCGCCCGTTACGTGGGGGCTAGATCCTACCTCTAGATGGTTATTCGTTATTTCTTCTCCGTTATTTGCTAAAGGCGCCGGGGTACAGGTGCTAAGTTCTAAATACGGCCTCTGGCTGCTGGCTTCTGGTCACTGGCATCTGGCCAGGAGCAAGAAGCAAGGAGCAAGCGGCCAAAACGCCGACACCTGAAAACGACAGACAGGCTATTGAGCTGGAGGTAGGATCTCTACGATTGTGCGTTGAACTTTTTTCCCGTTAGCGAGCGTAAACGACTTCTTTACGGTATTTAAGCGGCCTTCCGCAAACAGCCGGATGCATTCTGGATAAAGCTCCCATTCCAGTTTTAAGCCTCTTTTTCGGATGGAATCAATGGTATCTTCAGGGGTAATGGGAAAGGACCGCTGGCCGATGATGGGTCCTGTGTCCTCACCGTAGTCGATAAAATGCACCGTACACCCACTGACCTTGCAACCGTAACGGAATGTATCGCCGTATCCGTCTACACCGGGAAATGCAGGTAGCAATGCCGGATGAATGTTCATGATTCGGGGTGTTTTTCGGTCCCGGTTCACCCGATCAATAAAATAAGGCGTTAAATTTCTCATAAATCCCGCCAGCACCAGCAGGTCAAATGGATAATGCTCCATTTCGATTAGCAACTTTTCCTCGGCAATCGCCCGGGTGGATAAAAAAAATTTAATTTTTTCAGAATCATCCTGTCCCCGGACAAGGGATTGTTTGGCAAGAATATCATCATAGTCAAAATCACCCGGTAACTGTGCCCTTGATGGGTCCGCTTTAAACTTGCCAATTATCGAAGCATAATCAACAACAAATGATGGGATTTTATATTTTGCGGCTCTTTTAAGGCCGCCAGCCCGGGGGCTATCGGATCCAACAAATGCCAGTTTTGCGTTAATTTTGCCATTTTCACAGGAATCAATGATGGCCTGTAGGTTTGATCCGCCCCCTGAAATAAGGGCTCCGATACGGATTTTTTTCCCCATTCTCAAAGCCTTTCCGGTCATGGATTATCAAGGATTGTCGATCACCAGAAGAATGAATAGGTAAGGTTGCCAAAAACCGTAGCCTAAATCAATGCGAAAGTTTTTGATCTCTATCAGAATCCATCTAAAAAATAGGATTATGGATTCTAGTTTCATTTGACACATCCCCCAACTTTCACTATAACCGTTTTTCATTTTTTAAAATCGGTTGTACATGGAACTACCCGATGAGCTTGACGGCATGGTTTCGCGGGCATAGTGGTTTGCCTGAAGATTGGCCAAGGTTGACAATATAACCGCATATCACTATTATGAAACAATTGTTTAATTTCGACAAGGAAAGGATGAAAAATCATGGCAGAAGGTATCATGGAAATAGATGATGGAAATTTTGAAGCAGAAGTGTTGCAGGCGGATAAACCGGTAATGGTTGATTTTTGGGCACCCTGGTGTGGCCCCTGTAAGGCAATTGGACCTATGGTAGAAGATCTGGCGGGCACCTTCGGCGATAAAGTCAAATTTGCAAAATGCAATGTTGACAACAGTCCGGTTACTCCAAGCAAATACGGCATAAAAGCGATTCCCACGCTTATATTCTTTAAAAACGGCGATGTTGTCGAACAAATCACCGGAATGGTGGCCAAAACAAAATTGGAAGAAGCTTTAAACAAAATTACCTAATCGTTAAACACACGAACCCCGTGAGTACGGATATTTGAAAAAATTTAGGGCTCATGCGGCGCATCTACACCATATACCTGTTTATTCTGCTGGTCACAACTGGATGTACAACAC
>JASFIX010000647.1:0-3092 GCA_050122435.1 Desulfobacterales bacterium | reverse complement strand
CTCAATTCTCATTCATTTATAAGCGGAAATCTTACACCTAAAGGATCTTGTATTATGGCTAAAGTGAAGAAACCAAGCCCTAAAAATGACAGAAACAGACGTTCAGGTTTAGATCGCAGGTGGATTATTGCACCCCATGAGGGCCCTGAAAGGCGAAGCGGCAAAGACCGGAGAACCACTTTGGAAGAAGGTGAAGTGATCTTGGCAGACCCGAGAGATTCAGATGAAATTGCGACGATCCAGGATCTTTTAATGGCCAATTCCATGCAACTGGATGCCATTGCTCAGCTGCTAATCGAAAAGGGCGTATTTTCCAAAGAGGAACTCTTTAATATGCTCAAGCGCATTCAAAAGGAATACCAAAAGACAGGAAATATTGAAGATTAACGCCGTATGATTCGCAAAATTATTTCAGGAGGCCAAACGGGCGCCGACCAGGCTGCTTTAGATGCCGCCATAAAACTGGGCATCCCGCACGGTGGCTGGATACCAAAAGGCCGCTTAACTGAAAATGGCCCCTTGCCTGATAAATACAAATTGACGGAAATGACAGGTACCGCTTATGTGCAGCGAACAGAACAAAACGTTATCGATTCAAATGGCACATTAATTATCAGTCATGGTAAATTGAGCAATGGCTCAGATTATACACGCAAGATGGCCATAAAACACCATCGCCCCTGGCTCCATATAGATTTAAATAAAACCCCAGCCTTTAAAGCCGCAACCTTAATTAATTCCTGGATCGATGAAAATACCATCGAAATCTTAAATGTCGCCGGGCCGCGAGCCAGTAAAGATGATCAAATTTACCCGGCAGTATTAAAGTTAATCGAAAGTGTCTATTACATGGATCTGATGGCCACGGCTCATCCGCAGTCCGTCAAATTTCAGGATAATAACCGTGATTCAACCGCAAAACCGCCAAAGACGGTTCAGGAAGCAATCGAAATATTAATTTCCAACCTGCCCTTAAAGGAAAAAACGACCATCGCCAATATGTCCGAGGAAGAATTGATTAAGCTGAATGCCAATCTAGGCAGATACATTATGGACAAATTCGGTCTGTGGTCTGGAAATGAAAAACTGGTGGAATCCTGCCTGGAGCTGGCGGATTATTCGCTGCACAACGAGGACGATGCTGCAGCCGTCATCGTCAAAGAATTGTGGCTGAAATTGAGACAGACCCATAAACTTAGAATTGTAAAATAATACAGGGAGGTAACGTGAAAGCATTTCGATCAAACTGCCCGGGAAAGTACCGGCTGTTTTGGATGCAAGTTACCCTTTTTACGTTTACCACTATGCTTTTATCATCCGGCGGTTATGCAGGAGATTTGCCGCAAAATAAGAGCACACATCCAACCGAGGAGCAGATTCAGATCGTAGCCGATAAATTGATCACCAACAGTGCGGAAAAATTTGCGGAGTTTGTTGGCGATGTACGGGCCAGCCAGGGAAATCTTGTGATTAATTCAGAACAGCTGCGAATTTATTACCACGATGACCCGGATCGCAATAAAAATCAAATCGGCGGTCAAGCGTCGATAAAGCGGATTATCGCCAGCGGCAATGTGCAGGTGTCATTTGAAGAGTACAGGGCCGAAACCGACCAGGTTGAATACGATCCGGATACGCAGATTCTTGTTTTCACCGGTGAAAATTCGACCATGACGAGCGGGAAAAACAGTTTAACAGGATCAAAAATTAGCGTTAATCGAAAAAATGGACAAATAAAGGTGGAAGGTATCCCGCACAAGCGGGTTAAAGCCGTTTTCTATCCAAAAGTAAAAACTCCGGAGCAAAATCCCCAAGAGTAAATCATGATGACGGATCGATCCGTTTTCGGATTTTAAAAATCCAACTACTTTTTAAACCGGCGTAACCTCTGCAGATTTTTATACTTGAGCATCAGATCAATCCATTCGTGGAATAAACTCGCCAAATCCTCAACCGGTTGCTTGCGGGTGGCACTTAACATTCGTTCCGCCTCCGCCAGGGCCTCGAGGTAATCGGTCCGTTCGGGTTCCACTCTCAGTAAATGGCGATAAATTTCAGCGGCCTTATCCCAGTGTCCCTGGCCGGCATAAACTTTTGCCATTGTGCCCGTATAAAAATCGGTTTCTTTTTCCATATCTAATCTACCGATGCCATCGACGACGCGGATTATCATTAAATCCGCAGATTACGCCAATTACACTGATTATTATTAAATCTGTGGACCTTTTTAAGCATTAAATCTGCGTTAATCTGCGTAATCTGAGGATAAATAACCTGGGCCAATCTGCGTAGTCTCTATCTTCCTCATGATTACACTGATTATACGGATTATTCATCGTGACTCGGCATGCTCCGGGGTTTCAGAATCAGCTCATCTTCTCCGACCATACCCAGTTCCTGACGTGCCACGTTTTCAATATATTTTGGATCATGCTTCAATCGATCGATTTCAACACTCAGGGAAAGATTCTTGAGGGTCAGCTGTTCGCTTTTTGCGGACAGCTGATTCCTCTCATTTTTAAGGGAATTTAAATCGATCAAACCATGCTCACTGAAGATGATAAAAAACAGCAAGGAGGCAAGCGCCAGAACGGCAATAGATAAGAAGACACTTTGCTTTCTTGTCATTTTTTTCCTATTCCCTTTTTAACTTCGACAACCATATTCGTGAATTCCGGACTTCTGGTCAAATAGGCGCAGACTCCGAAAACGGTCAGGCCAATCATCACACAGACGGTCACTGCCAAAATCCGCTCGCTGAACGCGCTCCCTTCCGTCTCAATGAGTAACCGCGCAACCATCCAGACAACAGCCCCCATAACAGCTGCACTGCCCATTGTTTTACAGGCAGATAGCGCAATACGTCTCCATCCCAGAGAGCCAAGTTTGCGTCGCAAGGCATATACAAGCAATCCAAGGTTCAAAATCGAGGCAAGCGATGTTGCCAGCGCCAGCCCGCCGTGGCCCAGCGGACCCATCAACCCGATTCCTAGCAAAATATTGGCCATGATGGAAACCGTCGCCATCATCATCGGCGTACGGGTATCTTTGAGCGCGAAAAAAGTTGCGGCAACGATCCGGACTGCCGAAAA
>JASFIX010000646.1:0-3092 GCA_050122435.1 Desulfobacterales bacterium | reverse complement strand
AGTTTTTTGGTTTAATATGCCCTTTGTTTTCGGAGTCAAAGGCAGCATGCAGATGAGGATGCGGGTCTGAGATAAAAAATCATCCAGCGCTTCGTCTCCGGCCAAACACTTCACCCCTTCGATGTCCTTTGGTGTTTGACTCCAGCCACTAACCGGAAAGCCGAGGTAGCTTAGTTTTTTAGCAGCATCTTTGCCGAGCTGTCCTAATCCCATGATGCCGATACGCATATCAGCGGCCAGCAACGGTATGCGGGGTCGCCACTTCTTTTGAGACTGATCGCTGCGGAAGGAATCGAACTGTCGGCAGTAATTCAATACAGCTAATACAGCATATTCAGTCATCGACTGCGCCATGCTATGCTCAACCACTCGCGTAATCGGCACTCCTGCAGGCAGATCCGGGTCACGCATGATATGATCCACTCCGGCGCCCAGGGATGCGATACATTTTAGATTTTTATATTTCTTAAATTCGCCCACCGGATGATTCCAGCATAGCGCAAACGTAATATCATCCGCATCACCGACTTCCGGCCAGACGCGAATATCGATGTCCGGGTCCAGCCTGCTGAGGTGTTTCACCCATGAGTTTACTTTAATGTCCGATGCAATGATCATTAGTGCCATTTTGGCCTTCCTCTTTCTATTCGCAGAAATCAAAATTCAGAAGCCGGCGTTTTCAAATTTGGGTGTCAGGTGTCATAAACCAGTAGGTTTCTGGTGTCAGGTTTCAGGTGTCAGCAAAAAGATGACAGGTTGCGAAATCTGATCATTCTCAAATTCATTGAGTTCGTATTCCTGACACCTGACACCTGAACACTGAAACCTTTTTACTGTCGGATTAACAATCCACCTTAGTTTTTTTTAGTATGTCGTCAAATATTTCCCTGCTTTGTTTTAATGCCTGTCGGTCTTCAGAAAATATTTCCAGGGTCGCGGTGTCATCATATCCGCATTGTTTGAGGGCTTTTGCAATTTTTAAAAAATCGATTTTACCGGCGCCCAGTGGAATATGATCATCGCGTTTGCCAAAATTATCACTGATGTGCAGGTGACCGATACGGTGGCCGAATTTTTCGATAAATTCCAAAATGCGCCGGCCGCCCGGGGCGTCGATATTGGCATGGCCGGTGTCCAGTGTCAGCCTGAGATCTGGAAACCGCTGCAGAATCTCAACAAAATCAGCCGGCTCAAAAAAAGCGTGGCATCTGGGAAACATATTCTCGAGACAGACGCAAAGCCCCAGCGTTTGCGCGCGATCGATGATTGCCGCCAGGCTGTTGTTCGCATGGGCCAGCGCGGTTTCCTTTACATAGATACCCAGTCCGCCAATATGGCCGGGGTGCAAAACGACTTTGCGGGATCCGAGCTCAGCCGCAACTTCCAGTGAATTAAACATTTCCAACAATGATGCTTCGCGGATGCTGTCGGTTAGATCGGCGGTGGAAACAAAGGTTGGAAGATGGCAGATAATATTCATGGATTGCGACCTCAGAACGCTTGAAATGGAACTCATCTGTTGTCGGATGGTCGTATAATGCGCCTGGGGCGGATCCATTGTCAGTTCCAGATAATCGAAGTCCAGGGCGGCGATATCTGCCAGCTCGTCGGCAACCGGCTTGATCGGAAAGTTCATGGCTCCGTATTGCATGATAGGGCTCTTCTTGTTGGATAAGTAAGGAGCAGGCGAACATTCTTGCCCGCTTTGGCCAGGTAGTAGGCACAGGCCAATCCGATAATACCCCCGCCGATTACAAGCACATCGTCGTGTTTTTCCATTGAATTTCCAAATCTTTTGCCGCCTGGATTGCACGCCGTCACACCCGGGTGCTTGGATGCACCATATGAAAATGTGGCAGATGTGTCAACTCAGGCAGCGCATGTAAGTGCGGTCCAAGAACGCACATTGGCGCAATGGGAAATTTTATAGTGACGAATATCGCAAAGGCGGTTATATTTAACCAGAATGAATTTTCTTGAAAAACATATTCAGATTTTTCTTCTGGTTTATATGCTCATCGGCGGCTTTGCTTTCTTTCTGTTGAGCGTAACCATTGACACCATCTTTGTTCCCACCGTCGAGCAGCCGGAAGGATTTTGTGAAGATTGGACCGAAAGAGCGCTGAGGTGGTACCGCGCTCAGGACTGCGTTAAATTTAAAAACTATCTTGAAGAACTCAAATATAAACATAATAAACGCATGGAGAGGCGTTCTTCTCAAAAAGTCCTGTTTCTTTTTCTTCTGGCCTCCGGCTTTACCTACCTGCTGATGGCGCTCCGTCCAACCCTGTTTTTCCAAAAAGGCGACTATTTGAGTTATACCACCGGCATAATCGCAACAGCAGTTCTAATGGGGGTGGTTGTGGGGTTTATGATGCCCATTATTTTCCAGGCATTGTTGCCTCCGCCGGCGGAGTGGCTTCCGGAAGAATTTTTGGAAATTCGGCGGGCGAGGGTCGCGTTGATTTTAAATGAAATTGCCGAAAAGATTCAACTGGCATCCCAGGATGGATACCAGCCGTGATGTTGCAGGATAAATCGGTTTAGCGAGGTCCTAAACCCTCCATTTCCATCAGGTTCATCGCTTTCTGCATCCTGCGATCATCCAGGGGAAACCGCGGACGCCTGAAATTTTCGTGAAAGGCCTCTTGCTGGCTTTCATTTACCTGCCGGGAAAGCGGTGTATAATAAAATGCCAGTTTCATATTGTTTCTGTTTGAATAAGTTTTCAGCTTGATTTTGGTTTTCTCATGCCTCCATCGATGTATGGTCTGTTCCTCCTGCATTGTCCTTGTAATTTTGGGCACACCGTAATTGCGGTTCATATGTCTTCTAAGCTGCGCGAAGACTTCGATATTATCGATATTGATGTAGACGGCAAAAAACTGATTCGCGTAGGTGCCGTACACGACATCCTGGATTCTAATTTCATTAATGGCGAAAACGTGGTTGGGGTTTATAAAATAGCTGACATTTAAATTTTCCCCGACTTTTTTAAAGCCGGTTGTCTGGGACAGGTTGGCTTTCCACGGGATATCAAAAAAACCCTCTTTCAGATCGGCGGCATTCAAGCTGCCGGTGCTCATCAAAAA
>JASFIX010000645.1:0-3096 GCA_050122435.1 Desulfobacterales bacterium | reverse complement strand
CTTAACTCCTGGGTTGTACGGCTCCCTGCCCCAGATTAAGTGCGCAGACCCACCAATTTGTTCATAACCCAACTAATTGCCGACTTGACACTATGGATTTCAATCTATAATTTAAATTTTATTGGTTCGGACCCTTTGAAACCTTTATTAGAATTGCAGTATTTAGCAAAATTGTGATGACCACATGGCTGATCAGGAGGAATGTTTTAAAATGACGAAATACATTGAAAAAGGCTTACTGCATAATATTTTTACGCCAATCTTTGCAGGTCTTGTTTTAATTATTGCCTCCACCGCATGGGGTAGCGAAGCGATAAACAAGAAGGAAATTCGGGTTTTTATCGAACGGCAAGTCTTGGTTGCCCTGGAGAATGGTGAGGAAATCTACAGTTTTGATATCGTTACCGGCCGTGACAAAAAGGAAACAACGGTTGGCACATACAAAATCTTCCGAAAGCACGAGAAGTACACATCGAAGACATATGGCTCCGAGATGCCGTATACCATGTTCTTCACGAAAGATGGCAAGGCGATTCACGGTACAACGATGGCCACCCTCCGATCCTATCTGCATAGCTACCTGACCGAATCAGTGGGCTCGCAGGGTTGTGTCGGCTTGACGGATGATAATGCAAAGGCCCTGTTTGACTGGGCACCTGTTGGTACCCCTGTCATCGTGATATCCGAAGAAGAATGAATTTGCGTCGTTTCCTAATTATAAATACGTGCTCATTGCCCTGTTTTTCATACTGCAGACGACAAACCTAATGGGATGCACAAAAAGCGAATGCAGTGCTCGTTATCAAGAGCAAGGAGCGGCTCTACCTGATGAATAAGGGTGAAGCCTTTGCCTTTTTTCGAAATAAGGCCGCAGTCAATGGATTCAAGAAAACACAGCGCAATATAACAGTATCGCAGGTTAACCCATAGGTGCGATGAAGATTAGGAGGATCTGATGCCAATAAAAGCGCTTTCGGAAAGGCCGTTAAAAGTTGCTTATGCGGTAAAAATTTTTTATCTGGTAGTGGGCGTTGGAATTATTCGGGCCGTCATGACGATAATACGCCATGCTGATGTGAGATCGCCCCATTTTCTAATTTATACGAAACTTATTATCTACGCTGGCTCCTTGTACGTGATCTACCAACTCAACAAGGGCAGGAACTGGGCAAGGTGGATGCTGGTTGTGATATTTATCATTGCCATCCCTTTAGTAATCCTGCCGGCCTTTACATCGTTTTCTCACAATCCAGTTGACGCAATATTGGGGTTTATACAAACTGCATTGTATATTATCGGGCTGGTATTTCTTTTTCACCGTAGTTCGTCTAGTTGGTTCGGGGCGGAGAAAATATCCAAAAAGTCAGAAAGTTAATCGTCAGCCACTAAACTTCCGTTCACATATATTTTATAAATCTAACCTTCTATAAAAATTCACCTTCGGTTCGCTAATCCTTAATTTTTCCTGTATGAAACCTACTATTTAGAAACTTGCAAAATATTGCAGACTTGCCTATGACACTGCCCTCAGCCAGGGAGGCCATCCAGGCCGCTATTGACAGCGTGGGTCTGATTCCAAAAGAGTAACTCAGAGTGATGCGCATTAAAAATACCATGGCGCTGGAGTACATCGATATCTCCCCGGCCTATCTCGAATCCCTTCGGGAAAATCCAAATATAGAATTTGTATCAAAGAAAAAAGCCATGACCTTTGACGCCAATGGCAATCTTGAGAAGTTCTAAAGTATAACGACTGAAATTCAACCTGAAGTATTATATTCGGAACTTACAATCAATTCGGGCTACCACTACAATTCGAGCCTTATTTTTGCATAAAGGAAGTTTTACCTTTGCTGCGATACCATCTAAGTATCTGTATTTTATGTTATTGTGATATTTTATGATATCTCAGGTTTTCAAAGGAGTGGTTTTTTACAGATTATCTCATATCAGAATTTAGCTGGTATCCGTTTTTTTGGCATTTTATTTTTTTAACGCTGATCGTTGCTAACAAATACTTAATCAAAAAACTTCTCGGTTAGCAAAGTTATCAACAACTTGTTAATAAATTAACATAAAATTGTAGACCCAAGAATGCTCTAATACAACATATTCGAATAACAAAAAATATATTTGAACAATTATTAGTTTTCTAACAGTTATGAACAATTTATTGTCAATTTGTTAACAACAGGAGGGAGTTTGTTGATCTTCAAGACTTGTAATATCTCCAAAATATCGCAAATTAGCCACCATTACAGTATCAACTATAGAAACCAAATATCTGGTACACTCATTTTTACAGATACTGTAAGCGTATCAAAACTCAGTATGTTGTCAGATCAAATTGTGATTTTATTTGAAAAATGAAAGATTACATTTTGATCATTGCACATGACGTGCTTGCCGCGGCACTTGTCCCGGCGAAGTTTTAACGCCCGTCCTCCGCAGTAGCCTGCTACGGAGGATGGAAAGCCGGAAGCTCGAAACGCGAAGAGGGGCTTGTCCGGCATAGCTCTCTGGAGCGACGCCGGGCCTGTCCTGCGTAGCTTTAGCGAAGCGGGATCTTTCTCCGTCATGAGCCGGCAAGGGTTGCCGGCCCTCGGCAGGGGGGTCTCTACCGCCTTTTTCCGGGGAGCCGTTTGGGCACCCATCGGCAAGCCCATCATTTATTACTTATCCTTTTGTCGCAGCACTCTTCTAAGAATCTTCCCGGTTGGTGTTTTAGGGATTTCAGAAACGATTTCAACTTCACGCGGATATTTGTAGGCTGCCAATCTTTCTTTACAAAAGGAGATGATATCTTCAGGCGTAACCGAATTTTCATCCCCGGCTTTCAAAGCCACGTAGGCTTTGACCGTTTCTCCACGGTATGAATCAGGGACGCCGACGACCGCTGTCTCTCTGACTGCAGGGTGCTGGTAGATGACATCTTCAACGTCACGCGGCCATACTTTATATCCGGATGCGATAATCATATCCTTTTTGCGGTCGACGACATAAAACCAACCATTATCATCCATTTTCCCAACATCACCGGTATATAAATAACCCTCACGGATGGCGTTTTCAGTTTCTTCGGGCTGCTGCCAATAA
>JASFIX010000644.1:0-3096 GCA_050122435.1 Desulfobacterales bacterium | reverse complement strand
GCCTCCCGATCCGATGTCCGGTTATAGCGGCCACCGGATGAGTCCGCCATGGTGGTTTCCGGACCAAACACACGTCTATCTGGCTGAAGGCATAAAAAAAGCAGTAAATAATGCCGGATTTGGAACTCCCATTGTAACTGCCGGCAAGATCCGCACTCCCAAACAGGCTGAAGAGACCCTGCAGCAGAAAAAGGCCGAAATTATCGGACTGTGTCGACCATTGCTCTGCGATCCTGATTGGCCCAGAAAAGCCCTCGAAGGGATGGCCAAAGAGATCGTACCCTGTACAGCCTGTAACTGGTGCCTGGAAGCAGACTCAAGGATGGAAAAAGTAAACTGTTCCCGGTGGCCTGAAGGGGAACTGGTAGCGCCGGCCCCGTTTACAAAAAAAATGGCAAGGCCGAGCGCTCTGCCAAAAAGCGTTACATCGGCCTAAATCCTTTTGCCAGATGTGGCTAAAAGGAACTTCTGACCAAAGAATTTTGAAAGGTGAAAGCTATGGGACTAAAAGGCAAAACAGCAGTTGTCACGGGCGGATCCCGCGGAATCGGGCGAGCGATTGCTTTGCGGCTGGCAAAAGATGGCGCCAATGTCGGTGTTTTAAATCTTCAGCAGGATCTGGGGCTTAAAGTTGCCGAAGAAATCCGTCAATTCGGCGTTGAGGCCATCCCGCTTGCCTGCGATGTAACCGATTACCAGACAGTAAAAAAATCCGTGGAAAGGATTCACCAGGAATGGGGATCCATAGACATTCTGATCAATAATGCCGGAATTGATGAATCCCAATACTTTTCAGAAACCGATGAAGGTTTTTGGGATAGGATTATCAATGTAAACTATAAAAGCTTTCTCATCGCTTCACATGTTTGCATTCCTATCATGATCGAACAAAAGAGCGGTAACATCCTGAGCCTCGGTTCGGATGCCGGAAGAATCGGCAACCCCGGCGAGGTCCTTTATTGCGGCACCAAGGCGGCCATCATGGCCAGCTCAAAAGCGTTGGCCAAAGAATTGGCCCGATACAATATCCGGGTAAACTGCGTCAGTCCGGGCCCGGTGCACACCGATCTCTGGGACAACCTGCATTCGGGCGAAAAAGGTCAGAAATACACCGAGGCGGTTACCCGCCTCATCCCGCTCAGGCGCCTGGGCGAGCCTGAAGACGTGGCGGATGTGGTCGCTTTTTTTGTCAGTGATGATTCGAGATATCTAACCGGTCAAGTCCTCAGTATTGATGGGGGACTGACAATGATCGGATAGTGTCATGTCCCACAAAAATGTTATAAAAATCGTTTAGAATATTTTTCTTCAGTTGAGTTCTTTAACAACACAATGTCTTTGGTTTCAGGTGTCAGGTTTCAGGTGTCAGCAAACAGATGACAGAAGGCGAAATCAGATAATCAGCGCGTCATCAGCTTCGTTATCCTGACACCTGACACCCGAAACCTGAAACCCATATCGTTGAAAGAGAAGATTGATAAACTGAACCTGTATTTTACACTATACTTATGGGACACGACACTAGAAGGAGAGACAGATGGATTTTAGTCTGCCCGATGAAATCTTAAAATACAAAAATGAAGCCCGTCAGTGGGTGACAAATGTTTTAGACCCCCTGTCGAAACCACTGGAAGAAGACGAGAACCTGCCCGATGAACTGGTGGCAGAACTAAAAAAGGGCCGATTCTTTGGCCTCACCATCCCGCAAGAATATGGGGGCCAGGGGTGGAGTGCGGTGGAGTGGTTTCCGGTTCTCGAAGAGTTGGCCAAGGCCTATGCAACGGTTCGATTGATTGCGCATACCATGAATGGTCTATTCTGGCGCCCGATCCATCATTTTGGAACCGAGGAACAAAAAAAGAAGTATTTGTCCAAATTGGCATCCGGCGAAATCTGGGCCGCCAACAGCTTGACCGAGCCCGAAGCCGGTACCGGTAAGGATATCAACTGCAAGGCCCACAAGGATGGCGATAATTATATCCTAAACGGCCACAAGTGGCTTATCACCCTGTTTCCGGGCTACACCAAACTCATCTATGCGTTTGCCGCCACCGAAGAAGGCATTACCTCCTTTTTAATTGACCTGCCCTGCGACGGGCTGGTGCTTAAGCCCATGGAAAAGATGATGGGCTGCATAGGGCCGCGGCATTACAATGTGATCTACAAAAACTGTCGGGTACCGGCCGCCAATATCCTGGGCGAGAAAGGCCAGGGCCTGGAAGTGGCCTTTGGGATGTTGCACCTGAGCCGGGTCTCCATCGCGTTTTGCTGCGTCGGGTTGGCCCAGCGCATGCTGGATCTGGCGATTGATTATGCCAAGCAAAGAACAACTTTCGGCAAACTGCTTGCCAAACGGCAGGCCATCCAAAACAACATCGCCCAGATGGGCACCGAGATCCAGGCCGCCCGTTTGCTGGCATTTGAAGCGGCCTGGAAGTTCGATCAGGGCATGGAAATCGTTAAAGAAGCCGCTATGTCGAAACTGTTCGCAGAGCAGGTATTAACCCGGGTGTCGGAAATGGCTTTAAGAATTCACGGCGGCATCGGATATACCAAGGCCTATCCACTCGAGCGTCATTTCCGGGATGCGCGCTCGTATCATTTTGAAGAAGGGACCGAAGAAATCCAAAAATTGTTAATTTCAAGATATCTTTTAGGGGGATAGAAAAATGAATAAAGAAAACAACGTATTTTACTGGCTGCCGTGCTCGGTAGTGTTCGTCAGCACGGCTCATGAGGAAAAAAGAGATATCATGACCGCGACGGCCATGTTTGTGTCGGAAAAAGAACCACTGCTGGTGATCAGCGTTGCAAAAGATCACCTGACCGAAAAATTGATTATGCAATCCGGTAAATTTACGCTGGTGATTGCAGGAGTTGACCAGGAAAAATTGGCCATGCAAGTGGGCAGCGCCAAGGGTGAAGACACTGATAAATTTGAACGCTTTGCGATTAAGGCATCTCCAGGTGCTGTCGGCGCAGCCCTGGTCCCGGATGGCGCTGCTGCCTGGATGGCGTGTGAAGTCGAGAGTTCGAGTGAAATCAAGGGATACCGTCTTTTCATCGGAAGAGTGGTTGACCAGAAAGATACGGGTA
>JASFIX010000643.1:0-3101 GCA_050122435.1 Desulfobacterales bacterium | reverse complement strand
ATGCACAAACATAGTGCCAGCCTCTTCAGGTGTCACTCGCGCATGTAAAATGTTGACCGACACATCATAGTCCCGAATTAAACCGGTAATAATTGGTTTGTCGACTAAAGAAGCGCCAAAATGTAACAATACACTCTTTTTAACCATAGCTGTCCTCTCCTATACTTCTAGAACCCATCTCAAAAATAGGATTTTGGTTCAAGATCGCGGCGGGGCCGAGCTTTAAACCGGAGGCATACTGTTGTATGTTGAGGATTTAAAGCAAGGCACCAACAAAGATATTGGGCCAAAAGACATTTTTGAGATGGGTTCTAAATAATTTCAACCTCACCCCAGATACCTAATTTATCTTCTAAAACAACAATGATCCCCAAAATATTGTGGTTATTAGATGCTTCTTGAATTACCTGGCCAATATCATTCTTGTGTTTAACCTTGTTGCCCATGGCAGTAGCAGCTGCATCAGCTTGGCTGGCTGTTTGAGATACAACACACACGGCATCTGCTCGGCCTTGACTATATGAATGGCCTACTGTTCCACTTGAAGTACACACCCCAAAGGAGCTGTCACTTAAAATGGGTTTAAATTTCAATTTTCCCGAAAACGGCGAGTTTTCGCCAGCATATAACGTAAAGACAATTGGCTTGCGGGTATGGACAAAGATGTCACCTCCATTTTCAATAATTACGTCAGTCTGGCTTTTCATCAGTTGCTGTCCGACACAATCTGCTACCGTCCCTGCCACGGCAGCCATCGGACCGATATTATAAAAAGACGATACTTCTGCCATGCGGTTAACAATCCAGGGAGCATTATCTAAAGGTCGATGTGCAACTCGGCGAGTCAAAAAGGTTGGATCACGACGAATGTATGATTCAAGGTCATTTCTAATCTCAAGTAAAAATCCGCGTCCCGGCTGGGTAACATCTTGATTTGCCAAAATAAAAAGGTCGCTTTCTCCTGCGCAGACTCGACTCGTAACTAGATCGTCTACTGCGATTAAACTACGATATGTACGTTCCTGATACATTAAGCTGGCATATTACCGCGCTCGGTCTGAAATGCAAGTATCAATGTATCTATCATTGTAAATTTGAGACACTTATCACCAAACTTGCAAAAGTTGTGATTCCGACTATGATGAGACGACCGCTGACTATTGCATATATCTTCTGGTAATCATAAACATTTTCAAACCTTAAAAATGCGGATTCCTCAACATATCCAAACTTTTAAAGCGTCCAAAGAAGCTGTGTTGCGTTTAAAATTTGGATCAATTGCCGATGACGATGAAGCCTTCCGTGGCATTGACAGTTACATGCTGCCCTGTTCGCAGTATCTGAAAGGAGTTTTCATCAAGAGAGATGATGGGAATTTCTTTACCGTAAAAATGTTTGCAAACGATGGGACCGGTGGCCAGGATGGGTTCGGTTCTTACATTAACAATTGCTGCCGGTGACTTGTTTACCCTTGCTAATTCCAAAAAGATCAGAGAACCGGTACTTGATCCTTTGCCAAAGGGGAACACCAGTACTTTCCCCTCTATGCTCTGGTTGAAAAGCTCATGACGTGGGTCGTTGATAAGGCCGGTTGCTGGATCTACTCCGCCCCAGAAACTTATGGGCTGCGCGGTCTTTATCACCTCTCCCTCGGCAACTCCCGGTACCACAGCGCATCCCTTTATTATTTTCTCCACGGCGATTTCGTCCTATGGATTTTTCCCCGCACAGCCGTTTCAACGCAGTCTTCTATACTTGCGTAGGCTGCATCAAAGCCGCTTTGAGAAAAGCAGTAGTTGGCAAATTTGGCAGAATCGGTTATGGCACCATTAAATTGCCAGGTCTCTTTGGGGTATTGCAATGGACATCCGTCCGTAAATACCATAATACCTGCACCGGTCAGATCTGTTAGAATGCCGTTTTCCTTTATCCATGAATATACGCTTCTGTTCGTAAACACCCAGAATATTATAGAACTGTGGACTTTTTTCCCCGCTGTTAGTTGAGCCAGCTTGATAAACTCGGCCGGCGAGTAATGCGGGCATCCGGTGACGATCAGGTCCACCGCATCTTTTTTCATCGTCCAGAGCCGATCTTCCGCCGTTGTGATCAATTCGGGGGTTATATCGTATACGTTTTGCGGTTTCTTTCCATGAAGGCACATCTCCAGAGTCTGTGCCTCAGGAGTGATCCCCACCATATGGAACAGGCCCACTGCTCCGGATGAAGCCGCCGCTGCACAAAACCCCTTGAGATTGTCAATTTTTACATTCTGATGGATTCCGGTGATGGCCGCCACCTGGTCGCCGGCTATTTCCCCTAAAAGATATCCTAGCAGCGGATAAATCGCCTCTTTTTCAAACATTTGAGGCGTGATTTCTTTTAGCCGAAACAACATCCTGGCCTTTCGATTTTCCGTGAGATGGAGACCGAATTTGGGCACCTTTCCGATGATCGCCGCACAGATATCCATGAGATCTGCATATCGGTTGGTCCTGGCGCCGATGATTGAGTTGGCATAAGCGATGGCATTGGATTCGCCCCAGGCAATCTGTTCGCCGAATCGCGGGATGATTCCGTTTTGATAGGGGGTACAGGTCCACGTGGGCGTTGCCCGCATTTTGAGATAGGCAGCTTCCATGCGTTGATGCTTTGGCAAGATTTCAGTCGGCACCCGGTATGCTTTCCATCGCTGGAGGTCGATGGAGCTGGGGTTGAGAGAGGTGGGAACCGCCACTTTTCCTCCAAGATCGGCCATTTTTTCGGCAAACTCCAATCCGGCATCTACCATGTAGAGGGTGGCATCGATATGTACCTGCGACACCGTCATCAGTTCCTCAGCACCGTAGAGTTCTCCCAGGTCGACCAACACCGCTAGGGCGATTTGTGCGGCAGCACCCTGTTTGCCATCAAGGATGCTTTTTTCCTCATCCGTTAGACGCATAAAACTCATTTTCTTGTTATAATTCCAGCCATGTTCCAATACCCTTTTCCAATGCCCGCTGGTGAATAAGCGGTGCCACGGCCATGTCATCCAATGCATTTCCCAGGTTAACCGTCATGGTCCGTTCTGCGGGGGTCTCGCGACCTGGCTTTTTCCC
>JASFIX010000642.1:0-3106 GCA_050122435.1 Desulfobacterales bacterium | reverse complement strand
GAACTGATGACGACAATCGGGATCATTGGGATACTTGCTGCGATTGCCATTCCCAACATGATCGGCTGGCGCAGCGGAACAACGCTGCAGGGTGCTGTGGAAAATCTGCGGGGAGACCTGCAGTGGGCAAAATTGAAGGCCGTGCAAGAAAACGAGTTCGTTACGGTATTGTTTTTAGCCGGTGGCACCAGCTACGAGGTATTTATGGATAGTGCCAATACCGGGGTTCGTGATGCAGGCGAACGCCGCTATCGACTGCGAGATCTGCCGGCCGGCGTTTCGATAGATCTGGGTGGCACTGACTTCAATGGCAATGATTTTGTAACCTTTAATAATAGAGGATTTCCCGAGAACGCCGGACTGGTCGCGATCGACAGTACCGGCGGTGCCGGGCGAAATATTAATTTGAACCGAGTAGGACGTATCGACATTATTATTAATTAGAACCCATAACGAAAATTGAGTTTTTCCATGAATAAAGAGCACACGAACACCACCTTATCGAACAAGAACAGGGGCTTTAGCTTGATTGAAGTGCTGATCGCCATGGCCATATTTTCGATCGGCATTCTGGCCGTAGGCAGCATGCAGCTGTCAAATACCAAAAATAATACCACGGGAAACATCACCACTCAGGCCACCATGCTGGCCAGGGAAAAGATCGAGGAGCTAAAAAACCTGGACCAAAGCGATTTAGATACAGCAGATGGTAATGACACGGTAGGTATCTATGACCGGGCTTGGGTGACCGACCCGGTCCCGGGCAGCAGTGTCGCTTACAAATTAACCGTCGCAGTGCAGTGGACGCGGCGGGGTGAAACGCGCAGTGCGGTTCTCGAATCGATTACCAGAGGAAATGGAATATGAAGGACCTGATTTCAACGCCTTTAAAATCAATGCCGGGTTCAATTGCGGGCTGCATCCGGAACAGGGGCTTTACGCTGATCGAGTTGCTGGTGACGCTGGCCGTCGCATCTATCGTTATGGCGGCCATTTACAGTGTCTATACCGGGTTGACCCGATCCTACACCACCCAGAACGCTTTTGCTGATGCCCAGCAGGCCGTGCGCGCCTCCGTCGATATTATGGCAGAGGATATCATGATGGCCGGCCTGAGGGATCGCTGGCAAGGATACAGCGGCAACCCTCCGGAAATATTAACAGCCGGTGATTGGGAAATGAGCTTTACGTCAGATAGAGACTTGGATGGGGTGATTAATGGGAACTCTGAAAATATCGCCTACCGGTTAGTCGGCAGACAGCTCCAGATCACCGATTCTGCAGGCACCGAAGTCCTTATCGACAATGTCGTTAACAATGTGCTCGCCACTCCGGTACCCTTATTCAGATACTTTAGTGAAAGTGCTGATGATTTAAGGGATGATAAGGACTTAATCAGTCACTACGGGTATGCCAACCCGATGGATGCAGATGATGAAGCTGAACGGGAGGAAATCAGTACGGTGGAAATTTCGATAACTGTAGAGGAGCCTGCCGGTCGGGAGGGTATGGTCCAACGAACCTATACCACACGGGTCAGATGCCGCAACTAGGTTTTTGACCAGGGAGCAAGATAGATGCTTAAGAAAAGACAAATTTGGCCGAAAGCAACATCCATTTTAAATAACGAGGGGGGCGCGGTGATTATCGCCGCTTTAATGGTGTTGGTATTGCTCACCATTATCGGCATCGCCTCAACCAACGTCAGCAATACGGAAGTCAAGATTGCCACCCACGAGCTGATTCACCAGCAGAACCTCTATCAGGCCGAAGGGGCCACTCTGATAGCCCTTGAAGAGATGGAGAAATTGTTCAATCCAAAAGAAGCGAACCCCCCCTGGCTGTGGCAGCGAACAGACTATGATTCGACTTACACGGATTTCATGACGGAGATGGCTTTCAATAAGGACCTTTGGGCTGGAAACTCAACAATTGAGTACGAAGGAGAGACGATTACGGTAGACTCAAGTCCCGAGCCGGTTGCCGGAGAACTCTTATCAGACAGCAGTTTTTTCGTTTATTACCGGGGGATTTTACCCAAAGAGCCTTTGGAAATCGGCGTTACCAAAAGATATCGCTACGATATTTATGGCCGCTGTGAGCCTCAAAATAGAGGCGCCGTCACCGTCGAAATCGGATACATCAAAGCATTTTAAAAAGGAGCTTTGCTATGAATATAGTCCACTACATTTCAAAAACAGCCGGCCGTTCGACAGGAGTTTCCCTATCTGCGGGCAGCGGTTTTCTGTTACGGACTTTTCCGGCATTTATGGTTTTCGTCATCTGTTTTGTCCTGGCCGGCGGTTGGAGCATCGGGGTGGACAACGCTTATGCCAACACTGTCGAAGTCTGGGTTTCCGCAAGCTCGGATGATGCCGAGGAGTCCGAAGATGGTTCAGTTGGCCTTACCAGCTCAGATCTGGAGTTGGTGCGAACATCAAGTAACCAGCAGATCGGCATGCGTTTTAATAATATCAGCATCGAGCAGGGCGCCATCATCAACAGCGCCTACATTCGGTTTGCCTGTGATGAGACCTGGCCAACCGAAACCACCACCCTGACATTTTACGGTCAGGCCCACAACAATGCCCTGACATTCAGTGGTGTCAACAACAATATAAGCCACCGGGTAAAAACCAGCGCATCGGTTACCTGGACGATTACGGACCAGTGGGCCACCGCCCATGAGTACCACCAATCACCGGACCTGGCTCCGCTTATTCAGGAAATCGTGGATCGATCCGGCTGGGAGAGCGGCAATTCCCTGGTCATCATCGTTACCGGTACCGGCAAAAGAACGGTGGAATCCGCGAACGGTGCCCACGGTCACGGCGATATGACTCTGGCCCCCAGGCTCGTCGTCGACTATACCGGTGGCAGCGATAAAGTCAACACCTGCCGGATCTATTACCAAGACAACAAACACAAGGAGTCGGACAGCACAAATAGCCTGCTGGTGGGGAAGCCCTCTGTGTCAGAGGGCGATTTGATGATCGCCACTGTGGCCTTCGGTAACGGTGACGCCACTCTCAGCGCCCCGGCCGACTGGACACCGATCGAGCCGTCCTCACCCGGAGCCGAAGCGTTGCGCACCAGCGCCTGGTAT
>JASFIX010000641.1:0-3107 GCA_050122435.1 Desulfobacterales bacterium | reverse complement strand
ATTATGATGACCGCTTATGCAACCGTTGAAACCGCTGTTGAAGCCATGAAAATAGGGGCTATGGATTATTTGATAAAACCATTTGATCCCGAGACCCTGATTCCCATGGTCCTGAGAATATATCAGGATCTGGCGGCGGCTGAAGGACGACAGCTAGAGGTTGGGGCGGTTGTACTTTGCGGGGGCACGGCCTTTTTCGACCCGGCAAGCGGAAAAAACACGTTTGGCTACGGGAGGTATCCGAATGTTGTCACCAATCTTGAGTTTGAACGCATCTTAAGTGGTACCGGCCCCTTTGAGGGACGGCCGCTGCGGCCGTTGGATGGGAAACCGGTTCAGAGAGTTGCCTGGATCCAATGCGTAGGCTCGCGCGATTTGCAAACGGATGCAGACTTTTGCTCAAATATCTGTTGCATGGTGGCCATTAAAGAAGCTGTCCTGGCTAAAGAAAAGATCCAGGCGGATTTGGAAACGACCATTTTTTATATGGATATGCGCACGTTTGGTAAAAGCTTTCAACGATATCGGGAACAAGCCCAAAGCCTTCATGGTGTTCGATTCGAAAGGGGTCGGGTCCACTCCGTCATTCAGGATGAAAAAAGCGGCGACATGATTGCGCGCAGCGTGGACATATCCGGAAAGCCCACTGAGAAACAATTTGATATGATTGTGCTTACCGTCGGCCAGCGTCCGGCCGGGGGCACTTCTGAATTGGCAGAAATACTGGAGTTGGAGCTGAATCAATGGGGCTTTGGAAACACTACCCCCTTCTCCTTGACGCGAACCAATCGCAGCGGGGTCTTACTGGGCGGTTCATTCGCGGGTCCTAAGGACATCAGTGACTCGGTGATCCAGGCCTCGGCGGCTGCCCTATCGGCATCTCAGGTGATTCATTCCAGTGGAGGCAGTCTGGCTTTGGAGTCGCCCCCGGCCCCGCCGATTGCCGCTCTGATGGGGGAAATTCCTAGAATTCTGGCGGTTGTCTGTACCTGCGGCGGCAAACTTTCAGAATTTGTCGACCCCTCAGAAACGGTTCAGCAACTTAAAACCAATCCCATGGTAAAACAGGTAGAATTTCTGGAACACATCTGTACAGCCGAGGGGTGGGAGCAACTGGCGGAACTGGTGAAAATAAACAAATCAAATCGACTTCTATTGGGCGCTTGCCTGCCTTATGTGTATCAACGCAAACTGCATGAACTTGCCCAACAGGTGGGACTAGATTCGGCGCTGATGGAAGTAGTTGATGTAAATGCGCAATCTAAAGGCAAAGAATCTGCAGCCGTTAATATTCTATCTGCGCTGCAAATGGGTATTGCCAAACTCAAATGGGTTGAGCCCAAACCAGTAGTCAGCGTTCCAGTCGTTCAACGCGCTTTGGTTGTTGGTGGCGGTATTGCCGGCATGACGGCGGCTCTGGCAATCGCCGATCATGGTTTTGAGGTGGATCTTGTGGAACAGGCAGAACAGATGGGAGGAAATCTCAACTGGCTGCAGCGCACCCTGGAAGGGCATTCAATAGAGGAATTGCTGGAGGACACCTGCCTTCGGGTTGAAAAGCATCCCAAGATCCTCGTTCACACCCAGTCCCAGGTCATCAGTTCTATCGGTCAGGTTGGACGTTTTCTGACTACATTAGAGGACTCACAGCATAGCCCACAAACTGTGGAGCATGGCGTGACTATTTTAGCCTCCGGCGGAACGGAAGCGGTTACCTCCTCATATGGATATGGCACAAATCCGTCGATTATTACCCAAAAAGAATTAGAGCAAAAGCTGGCTGCCGACAAGATCGATCCAGCGCAATTCGGCTCGGTGGTGATGATTCAATGTGTGGACTCCCGCGAAGAACCCCGCAATTATTGCAGTCGGGTGTGTTGCGCCAATTCGCTTAAGCATGCCCTGGTTCTTAAGAAAAAAAACCCTGAGCTTTCAATTTACATTCTTTATCGGGACATTATGGCTTACGGATTTGCCGAAGCTTACTACACCCGGGCCCGCAAAGCCGGTGTGATCTTTATCCAGTATCAGGTGGACGAAAAACCCCAGGTCCAATGCGACCAAGAAAGCCCGGTGGTAACTGTTTTTGACCCAATCCTCGGCCGGCCGCTTCAAATTCAGACTGATCTTGTGGTTTTAGCCACCGGCGTTGTTCCAAATCTTCCTCAGGACCTGGTGGAAATGTTTGGCGCAACACTTGATCAGGACGGTTTTTTTGAGGAGGCCGAATCCAAGTGGCGCCCGGTTGACTCACTGAAGGAGGGCGTCTTTGCCTGCGGTCTGGCCCACTCTCCTCGTAACATACCGGAAGCGGTTGCCACCGCAGAGGCCGTCGCCGCAAGAGCATTAAGAATACTGGCCCGTGAACGCTTGCGCTCGGGAAAAGTGGTGGCGACAGTCCACCATAGTCTGTGCAGTCTGTGTGAACGATGCATTGATGCGTGTCCTTACCTTGCTCGCGTGCTGGATCCTGATAATGAACGCGTGGTGGTAAATCCGGCAATGTGTCAGGGGTGCGGCTCCTGTGCGGTAGTCTGTCCCAATAGCGCATCGGTTTTGGAGGGTTTTCAAGAACAACAAATGTTTGAGGTAATTGACGCAGCCATTGGATGAACGTCTTTAACAAATTTGAAAAATGTTCAAATTTATCAAAAATATCCGGCGCCGGCTGGCTACCAAGCTCATTTTAACTGTCGGCCTGACCCTGCTCATTACGATTTCGACCTGGGCGTATTTTAATATTAATTATCAGGAAAAAAAGCTCATGGAGAATATTGTCGCAGGAACCGATCGATTAACAAATACCATCAAACTCGGCACGCACTATGCCATGATGCTAAACTCGCGAGATGATATTAATCAGATCATCAATAATATCGGCAGGCAGAAAGAGATTGAAACCATTCGTATTTTTAATAAAGACGGCACCATCAAATATTCCAACCGGCCGACGGAGATTGAAACCGACACCAATATAAAAGATGAAGCTTGCTATATCTGCCACCGGACGGAACCGCCGCTGTCTGAAGTCAGCTTGGCAGAAAGAACACGTATCTTCACTTCTGCCAAAGGCTATCGTTTGCTTGGAATTATCAGTCCTATCTGCA
>JASFIX010000640.1:0-3113 GCA_050122435.1 Desulfobacterales bacterium | reverse complement strand
AGACCTACAGAAATCACATGAAACGGAACCGGAAAGCCAAGGGCAAGTGCAAACAGTGTGTTCGACACAAATCCCTGCGATTCATTGACAAACGGAGCTGCCGGAAAACCGTTTGCGACACCATAAATCATCCTGGCAATCAAATAAATCCCGACTAAAATTGCGATGTTAGCGATTAATCTGACGATTATCCTGGGCATATACACTTTTATTTAGGTCTTTCCGCGCTTCAAATCAACCATTTAAACCCAGTAAAAATCGCCGGGTGCCACAAAACATCTCTTGACATTTGTACATTGTATACCGTATACAAAAACCTGTCGAATCCACACCTTATTGCATCGATGGCTCTAAAACAGACGGCCTCACAACCTTTGATCCCCAACTCAAAAGTCTATGGAGAGGACAATGGATCTTTTTAACGACCTTACTGTGGTTTCCCTGGAACAGGCGACGGTGTTACCGTATTTAACCTACCGCCTGGCTCAAGATGGAATGAATATCATTCGCCTGGAACACCCGGTTTATGGTGATCCCAATCGTTTTATCGGTGAAAATGTTCTCAATGAAAAACGAATGAATTCATACTTTTTGTGCATCAATGCCGGAAAAAAAGCGCTGACACTAAACCTGGCAGAGGATGAGGGACAAAAAATTTTTCGTTCTTTGATTAAAGAACTCGATGTAGACATTTTTGCGACCAATCAGCTTCCTAAAAATTATCAGAAGCTCGGAATCGATTATGACAGTTTAAAGGCTCTCAAACCGGATATCATCTGGCTGGGCGTAACCGGGTTTGGCCCGGACAGCAATGAAGCTGCTTACGACCCGATATTGCAGGCCCGATCGGGTTTAATGGAGTTGACCGGTGAAGCCGATGGCGACCCTCAGGTTGTGGGCATTCCCTTGCCGGATATGGGTACCAGTGAGCATGCCTATGGATTGGTGATGAAAGCACTTTACCAACGCCAGGCCACCGGTAAGGGGAGTTGTATCAATATGGCCATGTTTGAATCCTCGGTATCATGGCTTACCGTACCGATCACCTTGACCAGCAGTTTTGGAAAAAATATCAGCCGCAGGGGAAACACCCATGAATTTTTTGCACCGGTTTCGGTTTACCAGACCAAAAACGGGTTTGTCTACCTGGCGGTTGGCAACGATCGTCAGTGGAAAACAATGGTTTCTCAGGAAATTTTTAATAGTCTGGACCAGCCGGCCTATGAAAGAAATGAAGGCCGTATAAATGATGTCAAGAATTTGAATCAGGCAATTAATGCGATTACACGCCATCACACATCTGAAGATCTGATTGAATTGTTTACCGCCATCACCGTTCCCGTTAGTAAAATAAACCTGGTCGATGAAGTGATTAAAGATCCGCTGGTCGAACGGCGGCTCCTGTTTGCTCAGGATCCTGCCACGGGCACCCGCATAACCTTGGCGCCTCCCCCGAATATGACATCGTACCTGCAACAATCCGACCGACAGATGTCGTTTCCGCCGCGATTCGGTGAACAAAACAGCGAAATATACGGCAAAAAATTGGGATATTCCCAAGAGGATCTCAGCCGCTTGAAAGAAAATGGCGTTATATGAAACCTGGTAATATAAATCAGAATATATAACCGAATAAAAGGCTAATTTGCAGAGTGGTTTTTATTTAAAATAAATTCGGAGTGATGGAGTATCGGAGTAATGGAGTAATGGTTAAAAGGTGGATTTTTTGCAGCCCTCCAATACGCCGACACTCCATTACTCCAGCGCTTAAAAATAGCGACTCTCCAAAATTAAGGATCCCCTGGATTTTATCTTCTTAAGGGGTACAATTTAAAAAACTTAGGTCACACCATGAGAAAAAGGGCAGAATTAAATGATTTGGATCTGGGGCCTCTGCAGGCCTTTCAAGAGCGAAAATCTTTAGGGGAACATGTCTTTGAAAGTCTGAAGCATTCGATTGTCAGGGGAAAAATTGCACCGGGAGAATGGCTGGTTGAGAGCCACATTGCCGAAACCCTGGGAATCAGCCGAACTCCTGTGCGGGAGGCGATTCACAAACTTGAACGAGAAGGGCTCATCGAGCGCCAGCCCCGGGGTGGATTTACGGTTCTGGGTTTTGAGCGCGATGATATCGAGGAGACCTTTGGTATTCGCAGCGTGCTGGAAGGCTATGCCGCCCAGCTCGCCGCCGTCAAACATGATGCGCAAGAACTGGAGGTTTTGGAAAACAAAATCAATGAATTTCAAAATGCGCTGGATCGAAAAAAAATGAATTTACTGCCGGAAATCAATACCGAATTTCATGATCTCTTATACGGCCTGAGCAAAAGCCCCAAGCTGATCAACATGATTAATGGCCTGCGCGATAAAATTTACCGCTACCGGCAGGTGATTCTTAAAGATAAAAAATTTGCATCAACCAGCAACCTTGATCATAAAAAAATGCTGAAATACATTCGAAAGCGGGACGCGGAAGGTGCGGAACGCCTGGTCCGGGAACACATCTTAAGAGGGAAGGAAATGGTATTAAAGGAATATGACCGGAGGCAGCAGGATTAAACAGTTAAATCATCAGGGGAATATTAAATGACAACAAAAAAAATAAAAATTCTGATTGGTAAACCCGGTCTGGATGGACATGATCGCGGCGCCAAGGTAACTGCTCTGGCACTAAGAGATGCCGGTATGGAGGTGATATACAGCGGACTCCACCAGACCGTGGAACAAATTGTCAAAACGGCCGTGCAGGAAGCGGTGGATGTGGTCGGCTTAAGCATTATGTCCGGCGCTCACATCCCCATTTGCCAGAAACTTTTAGAGATGATGACAAATGAAGGTCTCCACGATATTCCTGTGGTGGTAGGCGGCGTTATTCCCAAACAGGATATACCCAAACTAAGCGAACAGGGTATTGCCGGTGTTTTTCCCGGAGGAACATCTTTTGATGAAATTGTGGCCGGCATTAATAAGGTCGTCAGTTAAATGTGAAATGCCTTCAAGAGCAAAGGAATTCTATCATTCTTATTTGATTCACCGCAGAGACGCAGAGTACGCAGAGGTTTTTATAAAGAAATTTTCTCTTTGCGCTCTCTGCGCCTCTGCGGTGAGCTATA
>JASFIX010000639.1:0-3116 GCA_050122435.1 Desulfobacterales bacterium | reverse complement strand
CTCTCTGGTTCATGCAGGAATCCTTTTTTGCTTTATTAGAGGATTTGTGGCCTAGCGAAATGCACTCGGCTCAGTGCAGTGCCCGACCGCAGCCTTGAAATTTTGTGTTATCCAGGATCACGGTAACTGTTGTCGCAAAAGACTCGCCGCTCATTGAGTCCTGGCAAGGCCTGCCACGAATGACCACTGTTAAGGTATTTGTATCATTATAAGTCGCATAAGTAGTCATGCGGGCCTGTTTATCAATTTTCGGTTTAGGTGTAGTAAATTCATGTCGATCCTGTCCATAATTACTGACAAATCTGATTTTGTCGCTCGCTGTTATTTCTAAATACCAGCCGGGCTCGTTGCCAACTGCCCGAAAATCTATTCCATTTAATTTCGCATTTTCCCAGATGGCTTTTCCATGGTTGTTTTTACAATCACGATAAATGATATCGCCAGTATCAAGCAGCGCTTCGTCTCCCTTGCTCCAGAATGTGATAAGCCCATTACTATATTTTACTCCGGAAGCCGATGGAACCTTTGCAAGGCGAGTAGTTTTATCCGGTAAAAACAAATAGGCGTTTTCATCATCGACTCTTGTGATGAAAGTATATCCGTTGTTGCATTCATATACGTACGTTTTTTGGTTGCGTTGGTCTTGAAGAAAGGAAGCGGTTTTGTATGCTTCGTCTTGTTCTATCGGTTTCATACAGCTTACCAGAAGCATCGAGGCGACAGTAATAACCGTGAAATAATATATGGGATTTCTATTCATCAGTTGTGCTGAGTGGTTTTGTTTTATGAAACGGAACCGAAAGGCCAAGGGCAATTGCAATCATTTTTTTCGACACAACTCCCTGCGACTCATGGACAACTTGAACTGCCGGAGAACCGTTTACGGTGCCATGAATCATTCTGACAAACAAAAAAATACCTACTAAAATTGCGATATTAGCGATTAATCTGACAATCATCCTGGGCATATGCGTTTCTATTTAGGCTTTTCCGCACCTCAAATCAACCATTTAAACCCAATAAAAATCGCCAAGGGGCACAAAACATCTCTTGACATCTGTACATTGTATACCGTATACAAAAACCTGTCGAATCCACACCTTATTGCATCAATGGCTCTGAAACAGAAGGCCTCACAACCTTTGATCCCCAACTCAAAAGTCTATGGAGAGGACAATGGATCTTTTTAACGACCTTACTGTGGTTTCTCTGGAACAGGCGACGGTACTGCCGTATTTAACCTACCGCCTGGCTCAGGACGGAATGAATATCATTCGTCTGGAACACCCGGTTTATGGTGATCCCAATCGTTTTATCGGTGAAAATGTTCTCAATGAAGAACGAATGAATTCATACTTCTTGTGCATCAACGCTGGCAAAAAAGCGCTGACGCTAAACTTGGCAGAGGATGAGGGGCAACAAATTTTTCGTTCCTTGATAAATGAACTCGATGTGGACATTTTTGCAACCAATCAGCTTCCTAAAAATTACCGGAAGCTCGGAATTGATTATGACAGTTTAAAATCTCTCAAACCGGATATTATCTGGCTGGGGGTGACTGGGTTTGGCCCGGACAGCAATGAAGCCGCTTACGACCCGATATTGCAGGCCCGATCGGGTTTAATGGAATTGACCGGTGAAGCCGAGGGCGACCCTCAGGTGGTGGGCATTCCCCTGCCGGATATGGGTACCAGTGAGCACGCCTATGGACTGTTGATGAAAGCCCTTTACAAGCGCCAGGCCACCGGTAAGGGAAGCTGCATCAATATGGCCATGTTTGAATCCTCTGTATCATGGCTTACCGTGCCGATCACCTTGACCGGCAGTTTTGGAAAACATATCAGCCGCAGGGGAAACACCCATGAATTTTTTGCTCCGGTTTCGGTTTACCAGACCCAAAACGGATTTGTATACCTGGCGGTTGGCAACGACCGTCAGTGGAAAACAATGGTTTCCCAGGAAATTTTTAAGAGTCTGGATCAGCCGGCCTATGAAAGAAATGAGGGCCGCATAAAGGATGTGAAGAATTTGAATCAGGCGATTAATGCGATTACTCGGCATCACACATCTGAAGATCTGATTGAATTGTTTACCGCCATCACCGTTCCCGTCAGTAAAATAAACCTTGTCGATGAAGTTATTAAAGATCCACTGGTCGAACGGCGGCTTCTGCATGCTCAGGATCCTGCCACTGGTACTCGCATAACCCTGGCGCCCCCGCCGAATATGACATCGTTTCTGAAACAATCCGATCGACAGCTTTCGTTCCCGCCGCGATTCGGTGAACAAAACAGCGAAATATACGGCAAAAAATTGGGATATTCCCAAAAGGATCTTCACCGTTTGAAAGAAAATGGGGTTATATGAATCTTGGTAATACAAATCATCATCTATTACCAAAGAAAATGTTAATCTAAGGAGTAGTTTTATTTAAAATAATTTCGGAGTAAGGGAGTATTGGAGTACTGGAGCAATGGCTAATGATGGCTTTTTTTGCAATATTCCAATACTCCGGCACTCCAGTACTCCAGCGTTTAACGATAGCAAGGCTCAAAAGCTATAGAAAACGGTGGATTTATCTTTTTAAGAAGTAGGATTTCAAAAATATTTAGGTCACACCATGAGAAAAAAGGCAGAATTAACTGATTTGGATCTGGGGCCGCTGCAGGCGTTTCAGGAACGAAAATCTTTAGGGGAACATGTTTTTGAAAGTCTGAAGCATTCGATTGTCAGGGGAAAAATTGCACCGGGCGAATGGTTGGTTGAAAGCCATATTGCCGAAACTTTGGGAATCAGCCGAACTCCAGTTCGGGAGGCGATTCATAAGCTTGAACGTGAAGGACTTATCGAGCGTCAGCCCCGGGGTGGATTTACGGTTCTGGGTTTTGAGCGCGATGATATCGAAGAGACCTTCGGTATTCGCAGCGTGCTGGAAGGCTATGCCGCCCGGCTGGCCGCCGTCAAACATGATGCGCATGAACTGGAGGTTTTGGAAAACAAAATCGATGAATTTCAAAATGCGCTGGATCGCAGAAAAATGAATTTGCTGCCGGAAATCAATACCGAATTTCATGACCTCTTATACGGCCTGAGCAAAAGCCCAAAGCTGATCAATA
>JASFIX010000638.1:0-3122 GCA_050122435.1 Desulfobacterales bacterium | reverse complement strand
TGAAAGCCATGATTGAAAAGTTAGACAATTTGTATTCTAACTTAACTACAAATTAGACAAGATTGTTTGGAATTAATTTTAGACAGGATTTACAGGATTAACTGGATTTTTTCTTTTGGACGCTCTCCGGAAGAGAGCGCCCAAACACCAATCGCCTCCGGCGAAAAAAAGTGGAAATTATAACATACTGGATTGGTAAATCTGGTTGAGTCGTAATGTAGTTAGCACGTTTTAATAATCCTTTTGGTTTCATCTAATATATAAAAAGCATACAGCAAGGCTAACAATGTTCTAAAGCCGTATAGTAATGTAACAAAGATAAATGATTAAAATTCCGCTGAAAGCGGATTGAGTTTTTCCAGTTTCATCTGGAAACTGGAAAAGAAAAAAATAATCCTGAACAATCCTGTAAATCCTGTCTAAAACAAAAAAATAAATAGGAATCCATTCCTTTTCCATGAAAACCTGGTTTAAATACCTGAAGCAGGGATTATCGAGCGCACAGCCTGAGGATAAGATTTCCTCGGAAAAAGATAATAGCCGGATAATTTCCCATCTTAAAAACCTTTATCCTTATTTTAAACAGAACTGGCGTAAAGGATTTATCGGCTTATTCCTGATCCTGCTGGCGTCCTTATGCGGCTTTCCGCCGCCTCTGATCATGCGATACCTGGTTGATGATGTTATCATGGGGCGTCAAATAGGACTTTTGGCTGTTGCGATCCTACTGCTGGCCGGTTTTCTGGTGGCTGAAAAGCTGGTGCGCATGCTGCAGGAATTTTATTTTGCCAGGCTCGAACAGCGCATCACCCTGGATATCCAGCATGATCTCCTCGCCCGGGTATTACGATTTCCCAAAAAATTCTTCGATGACCATCAAACCGGATACCTTATGTCCCGTCTTTTAGAAGATGTCGACGGGATACGCTGGTTTTTTTCAGATACCATCGTTCATGTCTTAAGCAATACGATTCGTTTCATCGGGGGTCTATGCTTTTTATTCTATCTGGAGTGGCGCTTGTCGCTGATTGTCGTCATTTTGTTACCCGGACTCGTATGGTGTATTCACCGTCTTTCGGGCAGCCTTTTTAAGCTGAGCCACCGGAGTATGGAACAAAAGGCGGTGTTATCCGGGAGTCTTCAAGAATCCTTATCCGGGGCCGACCTGATTAAGGCCCACAGTTCTGAAGAGCGAACCCTAAAACGGCTGTTGGCTGGATGGAAGAATATCTTTAAAACATCTTTGCAGCAGACCGCAGTCAGTTCGCTTGCGAGTCTGGCGGTTGATTCCACACCCGGTATGGCCCGGCTTTTGGCCCTGGCTGCCGGCGCATACTGGGTCATATCCGGCGAATGGACCCTGGGTTCTCTGCTGGCATTTCAGGCGTATCTGGCCTATGTGTTCGGACCGGCCCAAATACTGGCCTCTGCCAACCTGCAATTCCAAAAGGCAATTGCCGCCTTAGGGCGTGTCTCGGTTCTTTTCGAGATTGTCCCGGAAGAAAATGCGGGCATCGGTAAAAATGTAAATCGATTGACCGGAGACGTGGAATTTAAAAATGTCTCTTTTTCCTATAACGGCAGTGAGCCGGTCCTGCAGGATTTTTGTTTTAAAGTTCATTCCGGGGAACGGATTGCGATTGTCGGTCCGAGCGGGGTGGGCAAGACCACGCTTTTGAGCTTAATTTTGAGATTTTACCGGCCGACGGCGGGTGAAATCTTTTTTGATGGACAGCCGGCATCGGATTATGAATTGTGTTCATTGAGGCAGCGTATCGGCTATGTGTCGCAGCGCCCCCGCCTGCTTGCGGACACGGTATTAAAAAACCTGTGTTACGGCAATCCCGATGCCGCCGAGCAGGAAGTCGTTGATGCTGCCGTGGCAGCCGGCATCCATGATTTTATTGAAAGCCTGCCCCGGGGCTATGCGACTCAAATTAACGAAGACGGGGTTAATCTGTCAGAAGGGCAAAAGCAACGTCTTTCGATCGCGCGTGCATTAATCAAAAAGCCGGACATTCTGGTTTTGGATGAACCCACTGCAGCGCTGGATTTCGAAACGGAAAAAACGCTTTTCAGCAAGTTGCCTGAATTTATCCGGGGCAAAACACTGTTTATCGTGGCCCATCGCCCCTCCACCATTCGTAATTGTGACCGCATTCTTTTGCTTGACGAAAATCATTTGATGGCCGGCGGCTCACATGAAACGCTTTTAAAATCTAATGCATATTATCGTTCGATGGTTGCCGGTGACACATCCCGGCAAGATGCCGCTCCCACCTCGACCTGTTGATCAAATATGTGGGATCCCGAAAGTTGGAACCGGCAAAACCCATTAACCGGGTTTCGTCTATGTATATAATTTAATCAGATAGCATATCGCGGCAAGATGCCGCTCCCACCCGTGACAATGCGATGTGGGAGTGGCTTCCAGCCACGATTCATTGATGTAAAGGTATAATGGAAATACAGCAATATTCAGATTGGAGTTCAGCGGTTCACGGGGTTTCGATATCTAAACGGATCCCCGTCAGCGGTACGATCGAGGTAACCGAGCGTTGCAATAACCGCTGCGCGCACTGTTATGTTAACCTGCCTGTCAAAGATCAAAAGGCCAGGTCCAATGAACTCACCTATGATGAACATTGTCGGATTCTGGATGAAATTACAGCCGCAGGCTGTCTATGGGTATGTTTTACCGGGGGTGAGATATTCATCCGCCAAGATTTTCTAGATATTTATACCTACGCCAAGCGCAAAGGCCTGCTGGTGACGCTATTCACCAACGGCACCATGATTACGCCGCTGATTGCCGATTATTTGCTAAAATGGCGCCCGTTTTTGGTTGAAATTACCCTGTATGGAAATACAAAAGAAACCTATGAAAAGGTGACCGGTATCCCGGGATCCTATCAACGCTGTATGGAAGGGATTCACCTGCTGATGGTGAGGGGTTTGCCGCTGCGGCTTAAAACAACGGTTGTTACCCTGAACCAACATGAGGTCCAGGATATGAGGCGGTTTGCCGAGCAAGGGCTCGAACTGGAATTCAAATTTGATGCCATTATCAACCCGCGCTGTGACTGTTCCCGCAGTCCGCTGGACGTGCGCATCACGCCGGC
>JASFIX010000637.1:0-3122 GCA_050122435.1 Desulfobacterales bacterium | reverse complement strand
TCCTTAATCGCTTCTTCAATAAGGTCATTTTGACGCTTTACCTGCAGGGCTGAAAGAACTCTGATTTCTCTCATCAGCTCGGCATCCAAATTGGTACAATATGTTTTTCTTTTAGCCATGTTGTTACCCTCTGTTAGAACGGCGCGCTGGAAGCATAAGCCAGGAAAAATAAAATAAAGGTTAATGCTGTAATTAGAAATTTCTTCATTAAGTTAATTGAACCGCTTGAACTGAAACCAGATGACGATGGCTACCAGTAAACCGGTCGCGATGGCCAATATGGTATGGATAAAGCTCAGCATTTTAAAACGTTATCCAGTTCTTCTTTCGAAAAATCAGCCGCAATTCTGGTGGTTCTGGCTTTTCTAAGAAGTTCTTCAGGTGCTTCTTCTCCCGATAACCGGTATACCGAAATATGATAGGCTAATTTAAGATACTCCAACTTGTTCTTAAGCAGGTTTTTTTCCTGCTTCGTCATCTTAGCCATTCACATTTCCCTTTCACAAAAAATGGAAATCAGGGTGACTTCCCACATCCGGGAAGCCACCCCAACCCATTGAGTGGGCTACACCATCGCGTAGCTCCGCTCACTAGGCTTTATCGGCAACTTGAGAATTAACTTGAACCTAAATTGACCGTTTCAAATTTTAAAAATGGAGAAAGCGTATCATCCGGTTAAATCCGGTAGACTCGCTTCTGGCCTGTCGATTGAGGATGGGAGCTGCGGTGAGAGGGAAGGGAAGAATTGTGCGGTTTTGAATGTTCGTCGCTTTTGCCTTTTACCCGTGGCAAAATCCGAAGCAAAATAAAAATTATCGCGAAACCAATTAAGCTGATACCGATAAAGGTTAGATTGCCCAAAGATTTCCCCCCTTATCATATGATTGGGTTTGCAACTGCTTTAAAGAAAGGGGGCAACTCGATACGAACTGCCCCCCCATTTAGGACTCTCACAAACTGAGTAATATTATATCATAAAATCACCGAACAGAAAAGACTCCTTTTTCCACGATGTTTCGGCGTTGATCGGTGCAACGGCGGTCTATAAGGCGCTGCCCCCGAAGTTGATGCGCTGCTTTTCTTTTTTTCCACTCTAAAGTATCTGCGAAAAATGCCAATAGGTTATAAGAGGTATTTTTAAATGAAACTTATATTGCTGATACTTGGCGTTGTCATCGTCGTGTTAAACCTTTTTCTCTGGTATTCAAAAAAAGTGGCTCGCAAAACCAAAGCAGATGAATCATCAAATCATAAAGGCAAAGCAGACGGTTCCAATACCCCTTCGATCGAATTCTTAGACAACCCCGAAGTAGCGCCATTAAAACAATCAGCGGCAGCCGAACTGGGCATATCAACCGAACAGCTGGATCGAATGTCGGTTGATGAGATCGAAAGACTTGCAGCTGAAAAGGGCCTGATTTAATTGTTCACTACTGCTTGAAAAACGCCAGGGCGCTTCGAACATGCATTTCTGAACCGATGGGCAATGCCGCTTCATCGATATTAAAACAGGCATGGTGATGAGGATAATCGGCATCCGTATCCTTATTTCCGGCGCCGATGAAATAAAACGAACTGGGAACTCTGTTTGCAAACAGGCAGAAATCCTCTCCGACCATTGTCACAAAAGGCACGATCCTATCCTTCGTATTAACCACTTTCTCGGCCGCTGTCCTCACCAACTGTGTCATTTCAGAAGCATTGATAACCGCCGGATGGTTATAGGGATAGTATATCTCATATTGGGTGCGGTGGGTCTCACATACATGCTTGACAATGCGCTCAAATTTCTTACAGGGATGGTCTTGACCCTCCGCATCCGCATCATATAAATAGCGTATCGTTCCCTCCAGCTCCACCTGATCGGGGATTACATTTGATGTGGTCCCGCCCTCAATGCGCCCGAATACGATGACGGTTGGCTTGAAGGCATCGATTTCGCGGCTTTGAATAATTTGGGTCGTCTGAACTAGGCTGGCTGCGGCAATAATCGGATCGATGGATTCCTGAGGAAACCCGGTATGCCCGCCTTTGCCTTTAATAATCAGTTTAAAAGTATGCATGCCCGCCATCACGGCACCTGATGCGACCCCGATCTTTCCGGTTTCCAATGGGGTCATGAGGTGAATCCCAAAGGCTGCGTCCACCGTTGGATTCTCAAGTACCCCTTCTTCGATCAAAAGTCCGGCGTGCATATTTTCCTCATTGGGTTGAAACAAAAATTTGATATTACCCTTTATCTCTTCTTTATGTTCATTGAGGATTTTGGCGGCGACCAGAAGCATTGCCATGTGACCGTCATGTCCACAAGCATGCATCAGACCGTCATGGACGGATTTATAAGGCACAGAAGTCATCTCCTGTACCGGCAGCGCATCGATATCGGCCCGCAGCATTAAGGTGCGACCGGGCTGTGCCCCCTCTAGCAGCCCCACAACACCGGTTTCGCCAATACGACTGACCTCTATTCCAAGCGACTTCAAATAGGACTCAATTTTATCAGCGGTGCGGTGCTCCTCGAGCCCCAGCTCCGGATGCTGGTGGAAGTCTCGCCGAAGTGCAATCAACTCTTCTTTTAATTTATCAACTTCCGCTTTTATACCCATACACTATCCTTCCTATTCAAAGCAAAAGATTCGGGTCGTACCTGGATTTTGCACGAGCCCTTTGAATCCCCTACGGGGGCCGCGAAGCGGCCCCGATGAAATAAGCTTCGCATTTCATTGGGCGAGCATTTAATAGAGCGAGTCGGAGGCTTTCAGCTTCACATCAATTTTCATGAGGAGCCCCCTAGCATCATAAAATTAGACGCTTCATCCCGCAAAGCGGGGCAAGATCCAGGTTATTCGGTTGAGTAACTATCCTTACTTGCCACGCCGGTCACGGCTTCGATGGTGTAAACATTGTTGGGGGGGCAGCCCCTTGAAAAGCGCTCCCCCCGCTTCTCTTTGGGAACACAGATGCCCACCGAAACCACTTTTTCCTGCGGGACACCGTAGGGCATTTCAACATCACCCGTCATAAAGGTAAACCCATCGGCCTGGTCCAGGATTCCTTTGTTCTTCATGTCAAAAAGGCTGCTCATGATCGCAACCTTACAGCCGGTGCAAGTCCCTTCAGAA
>JASFIX010000636.1:0-3133 GCA_050122435.1 Desulfobacterales bacterium | reverse complement strand
TTATTTTTGGATTATATTCGGCGGTCTGAGGATGTCAAGTAAAATCTGTTTTCAGACACATGGCGGACAACTTTTATGCAATATTTCATATTTATATTGTAAACAGGGACTGTTATCGTTGTAATGGCGTTAAGAATGAATCGAACTTTTGCTTGACAGGAATTAATTATTGAATTAAAGAAAAAATTAAATTTAATTCATTTTTTGAGGCTCAGGCATTTAAGAATTCAACTCGATGCAATTGAATTAAATTAAAACGTCACAAAATGAATCTTCACTGCTTTACAAAGGGGACAGAGTGAGGTAAGTAGCAGATTGAATTGCATTTTTGAAATGATTCCTATTTAACATTTAGGTAACCTATTAATAAAATTACAAATTTGGGTGAAAACCATGAAAGGAGGTGTCAGGATCTAAACGGAGCTATTTTTATCTAATTTGTTAAAAAGAAGGGCATGGGTCGTCGATGCCTAAAATATGCATTCAATCAATTTAAGGAGGGTTCTTATGGAAACTAAAAAGATTTTTCTGCCCGAGTCTGAGTTGCCGCGCTACTGGTACAATATTTTACCGGACATGCCGACACCAATGGAGCCACCGCTTCATCCGGGAACCGGCGAGCCCATTGGGCCGGATGATTTGGCACCACTTATCCCTATGTCATTAATCGAACAGGAAGTGAGTCAGCAAAGCGAAATCCCAATCCCGGAAGGGATCCTTGAAAAATATGCCATCTGGCGCCCTTCACCCCTTTACCGCGCTTTTGCGCTTGAAGAAGCGCTTGGCACACCGGCCAAAATCTATTTCAAGAATGAGGGGGTCAGTCCCGCCGGAAGCCATAAGCCCAACACCGCCGTTGCTCAGGCGTACTACAATAAAGAGGCCGGAACCAAACAGATATATACGGAAACCGGTGCCGGTCAATGGGGAAGCGCGCTCGCTTTTGGCTGCGCCCTCTTTGGATTACCGGTTCAAGTTTTTATGGTCAAAGTCAGTTTTTTTCAGAAACCCATGCGGCGCGTGATGATGGAGACCTGGGGGGGCAAATGCATACCCAGTCCTTCCACTGAAACCGAAGTGGGAAGGAAAATCCTGGAGAAAGATCCAGATAATCTGGGCAGTCTGGGTATCGCTATCAGCGAAGGCACGGAAAAAGTGGTGCAAGACCCGGATGCCAAATACTGTCTGGGAAGTGCGCTCAACCATGTTCTGCTGCATCAGACCGTCAATGGTCTTGAATGTAAAAAGCAGATGGAAATTGCCGGAGACTATCCGGATGTGGTGATCGGATGCTCCGGCGGCGGCAGTAATTTTGGCGGCCACATGCTTCCGTTTGCCAGAGATAAGATCAATGGCAAAGATATCGATATCATTGGCGTCGAACCCACCTCCTGTCCGACCATGACCCGGGGGCCATTTGCCTATGACTTTGCCGACACTGCCGAATTGACACCGCTTTTACCCATGCACACCGTGGGACACGATTTTATGCCGCCGGCCATCCATGCCGGGGGTCTGAGGTATCACGGCAATGCCCCGATTAACAGCCAACTTCTGCTGGACGGCATCATCAGGGCCGAGGCCATTTCTCAACTCGAGACTTTCGAAGCCGGTGTTCTATTTGCCAGAACCGAAGGATTCATTACAGCTCCTGAGACCAACCATGCCTTGGCGCAAGCCATCCGTGAAGCCAAAAAAGCCAAGGAAGAAGGCAAAGAAAAGGTTATTCTCTTTAACTGGAGCGGACACGGTTTGATCGACATGAACGCCTATGAGGCTTATAATGCCGGCGAGCTTGAGGATTACGCACTTTCAGAGGAAGAGCTAACCCGAGCACTGAGCCGACTTGAAGGCCTGCCGAAACCCAAGCAATACGCTCCTGTGAAATAAAGTCAATGAGCTGATCGGATACCGGAGGCTAATTTCGCCCCCGGTATCCGGTTAGGATTAAGGTATGAAATGAGTAAACCATCCAAACCACCGGATGACAAATTTGAGATTCGATGCCCCAAGCTCGGGCATCAAATTTATTTTTCCTATTGTGTCCAAGAAAATCAGGGGCTCCCCTGTTACCGGACCCTTGACTGCTGGTTTCAGCATTTTGAGGTTGAAGCATTCCTCAAAAAAAAATTGACACCTGCCGAATTGAAAGCTGCTTTTGGGAAACCTCCCAAACAAAAAATAATCTCCCTGATCGAATTGATCGAACAGGCAAAAAAAAGACAGACAAAAGATTCTTAACAGGATTCTGCGGTGTCATTAACCCTACCGCATCATTTAATCGATGTATTTTTGCCATTCACCGGAAATAAAGAAACAATTTCCGCAGATTGTATCGGGCGGTATGATGGTGGATACGATTCACCCGGATGTTGATGTTGAACCTTATCTCAAACCCTGGTACCGGAAGGCCCGTAGCCGTCTGAAGGGACAAACCGAATCTCAGATGCCCGAGATCATTGCCTGGCGTAAGGCATACAGCCAGATGGGTTTAAAACCCACCAAATATCGTTCTGCGGCTGAGGCACTGTTAAGACGGTTTCGGCGCGAAGACGATTTGCCCCGCCTGCACCCCCTGGTGGATTACTGCAATGCGCTTTCCCTGGCCTTTGCGATTCCGGTAGCGGCTTTTGATCTGGACCGGGTCGCAGAATACATCGAAGTCCGCCACGCCAGAGGAACAGAGCAGCATCAGGCGTTCGGTGGTAAAATGGAACACCCATCACCGGACGAAGTCATATTGTGCGATGCGCTGGATCATGCCCACGGCCGGCGCTGGACATTTCGACAAAGCTGGCAGTCCATCGTCACGCCCGAGACAAAAAAGGTGTTGGTTCTGTGTGAAGCCATGCATGAATCCGCCGCTGTCGATGTGCCCGTATTGATGGATAAACTGGCTGAAGGGATTAGCGCCTTGTGGTCGCCCCCCAAACAGCGTGGCGTGATTACCGCTGCATCCGACCGGTTGGAGTTTTAGCAGCGCCAGCCTCAAATTCATTTTCAATTTGATCCCAATCGAAAAAGTGTTTCTGTAAATATCACGCTGATGGAAAATCGGTACCGACCGGTTTTTTAATAGGCAGGCTATTTCAGAAGGGTTAAAGAAAACATAAAGATGATGCGGGGAACAGCT
>JASFIX010000635.1:0-3137 GCA_050122435.1 Desulfobacterales bacterium | reverse complement strand
CCGTATCCGCCCGGAAACCACTGATCTGCTTGTGGCTGCTGAAAAACATTTTGGCAGTTGATATTCAAAGACTCGGTTTTTATTGTGATTTTAGATTTAGCATTCATTATCCTATTCATGACTTAAGACGACCATCCAAAACTCAATTATACCAAATCTAAGCATCAGCTGGACTTCAAGATTTTGTGGCCGTTAAAAAGTGACCAAGACGTGTGATCACGGTTGCATACCACATGTATAAAAGCTTTCAGGAAACCTGTACTCACTCCAACATATCTTTATCCCATTGAAATTATATCAGATTGTGATATTAGTTTTATATCCCAACGGTAAAATTTCTATACCTATCTTGCAATCTGCGACTGTATATTAGCCATACGAAACCCACACTTTGGCTGAAGTTGATAAATCGGCTATGAAGAGACAATCTCAAATTATTACATAAATCATTTGGCAACCTTAAATGCTTTTTTAAACCCCATAACTTCAAATTTTTAACATATCTTTAAATTTAACCCACCTCAAAAACCTGCGATACTTAAATAATTTTAATGTATCGGGATGCACGCTCACAATGATAATAGACGGCCGATCTGACTGTTGCGGATTAATCCAGGATTCGCAAAAGTCTTAGAATTAGGGAATCGGTGGATTTGCCCGCGGTGTTGAACATGATGACGTAGCGGTAAAATTCGCCATTACTCCTTTTGATATAGCCGGCACGGGTGCTGACACCGTAAAGCGTGCCGGTCTTATAATACTCTCTTCCCTGGCGGCGCAACAGATAGTGATAGGGCAAAAATTCCTGGAGAATTTTATTCATCTGTAGGGCCGTGACACGATTGTCTCTGGATATGCCCGAGCCTTCGACAATTCTCATCGCTTCAATATCCAGCATCTCTCTGGCATAGTCGGAGGCCATGGTGACGCCTTTGGCCAGAGTGCCCGGTGGCCCGATGATTTTGGCGCCGGTGGCGATCAGCAGCTGATTCGTCGTAAAATTATTGGAATGCTCCAGGAGCTTTACGACAATTTCCGCCAGTGATGAACTGGAAACATATTTGAATATCAGCCGGTCGGTGTTGTCATTGATCCGCCCCAATTTGACCATTCCGTTGAAACGTATTCCCTGTTTTTCAAAGAAATACTGGAAGAGCTCGCCCGCATACAGGGCGATCTCATTTTTGTTGTGCGAAAAAACAATACGGCCCCGTTTTAATCCGGATGCTTTTATTTTTTCGATCACAAAAGGCAGCAGTGGTGTTTGGGGCTCTGCACTGACATAACCCTGCGGTGTGCGCTTAAAGCTGACCGTGTTAAAATTGACGCACAATGAACCGTTGGGAGCATCATACGGTTGGGGGGACGATGTGATTCCGGGGATCGTCAAAGGCTGTTGAAAATAGGAATCATCTAAAACCAGATCATTCAGCGGTTGGTTGTTTTTTAAGAGCACGGCAAGGACTTGCGATATCTTGGAGACCACTTCGGAAATCAAGAGCGGGTCACCGTAACCTTTGATTTTAAGATTTGATTGCCCGTCCAGGTAAAATTCGGTCGGAAAACGATAATCGTCACCGAGATAATGCAGCGCCACCAGGGAGCTAAAGATTTTTAAAATCGAAGCCGGTATTCGTTTTTTATCGGCATTTTTTTCTAATATAATTTGACCGTTGGCATCGGTGACCAGAATCGAATCATTTTTACCAATAAAGCGCTGCAGATCAGCGAGCTCCTGTGCGTGCAAGCCGGCAGGAAAAAACAGGAGACACAACACCAATCCCATTAAAAAATACCGCCTTAAGGCCTTAAGTGTAGGAAGAACCGGCGAATGGAAATGCGGTCTATTCAGGATCAATTGATTGATAATACTCGCAAAGGTCATAACCGCATACAGTTATTTTCAACGTGGTTAGCAAAAAACGGGTGTCAGGTTAGAGCGGCGTTTATTCGAAAACGTTGCCGTCACTTTAGGTACAATGGCCTTGCTAGGGACGTTCGAGGATTATCGTTACCGGACCATCATTAATCAGAGCGACTTCCATTATCGCTTGAAAACGGCCGGTCTGAACCGTGACACCCATTTGGCGTACCTGCTCGACAAATCTTTCGTAGAGTTCGGTGGCCTTTTCGGGTTCAGCTGCTGCGATAAACGAGGGGCGTCTGCCTTTGCGGCAATCGGCTAACAGGGTAAATTGAGAAACAGCCAGCAATTCGCCGCCGATGTCGAGCAAAGATCGGTTCATTTTGCCCTCTTCATCTTCAAATATCCTCAGGTTTATGATTTTATTGGCCATAAAATCAGCATCTTCAGCGCTATCGCCTTTGGCGACTCCAAGCAAGACCAGAAGTCCCTGGCCGATGCGGCCCACCACTTCGTCATCCGTTTTAACGGAACTTTGTTTGACTCTTTGAACAACCGCGCGCATACCATACCCCCCAAAAATTTACATTGTTTGAATTATTAACAAATATATTCTATAAGAATTATCTCTGATTTCCAAGCAATCAAATTGCCATGCCCTATTAAATAAGTCACCGGCGAATGTCAAGCTGAAGTGCATTCTGTTTGAAGCCAATGGTCATTGCGAAAAAACAGGAAAATCCTTAACCTTCTTTAAAGACCTATTTTAGTTGAAGAATAATCACTTTTATAATATAAACTAAGTTGAGCGTTTAAGATTTTAAAAATAGACAAAATTTTATATGTTCAAGGAATTCTATTCGTCAAGAGCTTCAAAGTCGAAGAACCGTTTTTATTCTTTCTGGTTATTTTTAATCAAAATAAAAGCCAATCGTCATGGCCGAGCAAAAATTTGACTTGTCCAAAAAAAGGGCAGGTCAAATACCAGTGAAGATGGAAGCCCGGGTCGGCGATTGGTTTGGGAGATCATTTTTTGAAGAAAAGCTTATATACAAAGCTCAATTTAATTTTTGGCCTATTCTTTTTCTTTCCGGTCCTGGGGTTTATCTTCTTTAGTATTAAATACGACATGCTAAAAGACAAGTGGGTCCCTTTATTCTTTCTGGGCATCCTGATCTTTTCTTTTACCGGCTTTTCGATACTGAAAAAACTGTTCGATAAAATCTCCAACATATCGGAACAGATGTCATCCAATTACCTGGGCGATTTTACA
>JASFIX010000634.1:0-3138 GCA_050122435.1 Desulfobacterales bacterium | reverse complement strand
TGCTCGGCAGCGTATTTCCCAAGAGCACCAAACGGCGGAAAGTAAAAGTACCGGAAGCCATGGAGATCCTGGCACAGGAAGAAGCTCAGGGATTGGTCGATATGGACAAAATCGTGAAGCTGGCGGTAAAAAAAGTCGAACAGTCGGGGATAATTTTTCTGGATGAGATCGACAAAATTGCCGGCCGCAACGGCACACAGGGACCGGATGTGTCCCGGGAAGGGGTGCAGAGAGATCTTTTGCCGATAGTGGAGGGAAGCACCGTTACTACGAAATACGGCCCCGTAAAAACCGATCACATTTTATTTATTGCATCCGGCGCATTCCATATGGTTAAACCTTCTGATTTAATACCTGAACTGCAGGGCCGTTTTCCGATTCGGGTCGAGCTTGACGCTTTGGGAGCAAAAGAATTTATCAGAATCCTGACCGAACCCCAAAACGCCTTATTGCTCCAGTATATGGCCCTTTTGAGAACTGAAGGTGTGGACGTGGTTTTTGAGGACGATGCGGTTGAAACGATTGCCAAGATCGCTGAAGAAGTCAATAACCGCACCGAGAATATCGGTGCTCGCAGACTGCATACGGTTATGGAACGTTTGCTGGAAGATATTCTTTTTGAAGCACCGGACATGAAGAATAAGCGCATGGTGATCGATAAGGATTATGTCGAATCTAAATTGAAAGATATTAAGGACGATGAGGATCTGAGTCGGTACATTCTCTAGTTTCCTATTTCTATACGGTAGTTTCAGATTTAATTTATTAAGCAGTAAGCGCAACATGAGAAGGCATAGCGCCTGGGGCATGGCGCATAGCGTTTTGACTCATCAGAAAAATCATTTTTTTCGCCATGCGCTATGCGCTTAGCCCTTTGCCAGGTGAAGCCAAATTTACCATAAAAAATTATAGTTTAATTTGCTTTAAAAATGCCCAAAAACAAACATGATACTCGCCCCAGCGTGGCGGATATTCTCATCGAAGCGCTGCCGTATATTCGGCGGTTTTACGGTATGACGGTTGTCATCAAATACGGCGGACATGCCATGGTGGATGAACAGCTCAAGCAGGATTTTGCGCGTGATATTACCTTGCTGAAATTTATCGGTCTTAACCCGGTAGTGGTGCATGGTGGGGGACCTCAGATTAATTCGGTATTGGACCAGATGGGAATCCGACCTCAATTCGTTCGCGGTATGCGCCTGACCGATGAGCGTACCATGGACGTCGTTGAAATGGTATTGGGCGGCAAGGTCAACAAGGCCATCGTTCACCAGATTAACCAGGAGGGTGGTAAAGCTGTCGGCCTGAGCGGCAAAGATGGCGGTTTGATTCAAGCCAAAAAGCTTAAGATCGTACAGCAAATCAACAACGACAAGCCACCGGAAATTATTGATCCGGGCCTGGTAGGGGAAGTTACCGGCATCAATTCCGAAATTATCGAAAAATTGACCCAGCAGGGGTTTATACCTATTATTGCGCCGGTCGGCGCCGGGGAGGCCGGAGAAACTTACAATATCAATGCGGATCTTGTGGCCAGTCGCATTGCCATGGCACTTAAAGCCGCCCGCCTTGTTTTGCTTACCGACGTGGACGGGGTTTTAAATAAAGGCGGTGAGCTGATCAGTTCAATTGGTGCCGGGAAGATAAAGAAAATGATCGATGATCAGCACATTTCCGGCGGTATGATTCCCAAGATCGAATATGGCCTCAAAGCGCTGGAGAACGGAGTGGAAAAAGTTCAGATCATCAATGGCACCAAACGGCATTCAATTCTGCTGGAATTGTTTACCGACAGCGGGATCGGCACGGAGGTGACAGCATGAGCGCCGAGTTAATGAAACGCGCCGATCAAGTAATGGCAGCCACCTATCAGAGATTTCCGATTGCATTTGAAAAAGGGCGTGGCTGTCAACTTTGGGATACCGAAGGACGGTCTTACACGGACTTTGTTGCCGGTATTGCGGTTTGTAATCTGGGACATGCCCACCCGCGAATTGGTGAAGCCGTGTCCCGACAGGCCCAAACCTTGCTGCATGTATCCAATCTTTACTATACGCTGCCACAGATTGAACTGGCGGCTTGGTTGGTGGACAATAGCTTTGCTGATCGGGTTTTTTTTGGAAACAGCGGGGCCGAAGCCAATGAAGCAGCCATTAAACTGGCGCGAAGATACTTTAAGGACCGCGGGGAAAAAAATCGTTTTCGTATCGTCACCATGGAACGCTCATTTCACGGGCGCACGTTTGCAACACTTTCAGCGACCGGTCAGGAAAAAGTCAGGAAAGGATTTGATCCGGTTCTGGAGGGTTTTGATTTTGTGCCTTTTAATGATGCCGAGGCACTGCGGGCCAAGATCGGATCCGCTACCTGTGCGGTTATGCTGGAGCCCATTCAAGGCGAAGGCGGTGTGCGCTGCCCGGATGAGAAATACCTGCAAACCGTCAGAACAATCTGTAACGAAACCGGAACACTGTTGATTTTTGATGAAATTCAAACCGGTATGGGGCGTACCGGAGAGTTATTCGCCTATCAACACTTCGGAATCGAGCCGGATATCATGACACTGGCCAAAGCCCTGGCCAATGGGTTGCCGATCGGGGCCATGCTCGCCAGAGAATCGATTGCGGCCGCTTTTGGCCCCGGATCGCATGCATCCACCTTTGGCGGAACCCCCATTGTAACGGCTGCCGCCCTGGAAGTTTGCAAAATTCTCTTAGAGGAACAGGTTGTTGAAAAAGGTAAAGCCGCCGGATCATATTTCAAAGAAAAATTGCTCGAGCTAAAAAGTCGTCATGCGATCATTGAAGATGTGCGAGGTCTGGGCCTGTTGCTCGGCATGAAGCTAAAAACCGATGGTGCACCGCTAGTGAAGCAATGTATGCAAAACGGCTTTTTAATCAATTGTATCCAGGATTGTATTTTAAGGTTTATCCCGCCTTTAATCATATCTGAAGAAGAAATTGATCAGCTGACTGAGTACCTCGACGGGATATTGACCGACGCTGCATATTCCTAAAATTTGCATGAAAATAGATGAGACCCTTTGTGTTTTTTAATTAAAGCAAGTTCGTGCAAAATTCAGGTCAAACATTAAGACTGGGGGGTGTATTTATGACCAAACATCTGCTGACCCTG
>JASFIX010000633.1:0-3140 GCA_050122435.1 Desulfobacterales bacterium | reverse complement strand
CGGGCGATTTGCACGGCACGATTGGATTCTTCGCGGGTCGCGACAACACCGGTAAGAATGACGTGGCCGCCGACGGTATCGACATCAATTTGCCGGGCTTTAACAACATCGTCTTTGAGCATTTCATGGTTGACCCGGCTTGTGATGGTGGAATCATCCACCACGCCACTTACCGGGTTTTCACCGGTTTTTTGTGAGCCGGCGCATCCGGAGATGACAAACAACAAAAGGACAGGCAAAATCAATCGCTTTTTCATGATCAATACTCCCTTATTGGGTGAATTTTATCTGCGCTTAAGGTTGCAAAAATTGTGCTAAACCCTGTTAAAAAAATAAATTATTAAAATTCAAATACTTAAAAGGAAATAAGCCTCCAAACTGCCTGGAGAACTGTATTCAAAATGTCAAATTATGTTCATAACGGTGTCAAAAAATCGTATCTTATCGTTTGCACTCTTTGCACTAATCGTACGATTTTAGGACCGTAAATCGCCTGAGGAAAAGTCTGATGCAGATCACAAATAATCTTCATGCCTTTATCTGGCAATCTATGACAACCAACAATTGCAATGCCTATTTTATTGATGGTCCGACCCGCATACTGATCGACCCCGGTCACCAGGCCCTTTTCGATCACGTCGAGCTGGGTTTAAGGGATCTGGGGCTCAAAACAGATGATATCGATCTGGTCATCTGCACCCATGCCCATCCCGATCACCTGGAGGCTGTCCCCCTGTTCAAGAAAAAGGGCGCTCAATTTACCCTGCATGAAATCGAATGGCAGTGGACCGCCACTGTCGGCAGGCAAATGAGTGCCGCGCTTGGAATCGATATCGACGCCTTTGCACCCGACTTTTTTCTGCAGGAGGGCGAGCTATTGCTTGACGGTCTTGAAATGAAAGTCTTCCACACTCCCGGTCATTCCCCCGGCTCCGTGTGCCTTTACTGGCCCATGCAAAAAGCATTATTTACCGGGGACCTGGTATTCAAGGAAGGGCTCGGGCGTACCGATTTGCCCGGCGGCGACGGAGCCCTGATCAAAGAAAGCATTCAACGTATGGCGCAGCTTGATGTGGAACTGCTGTTATCCGGACACGGTGAAATCATATCCGGCGCCCGCGAAGTAAAGTCAAATTTTGAGCAGATTAAAGATTTCTGGTTTCGGTATGTCTGAGCTTTACAGAGAAAGGAAACAGAGAATTGGTCGATTTTGGATTTAAATTCTAGTGGGAAAGATCGAATTTTCCAAAAATCAATATTAAGTTTTGGTTAAATTAACAAAATTTAATAACTACATATCGCGTTATCGCATCCAACCTATTTTTTATTCTTCTAAATTTCATCTTTAGGCACGATCTCTCAACCTATCAGATGATAATATATTAATTCGGCCTTGGAATGCCTTATCCGTAATAGATATGAGTAGGAGGATATAAATGAAATTTTCGAGATGGATTGAATAATCCTAAATTAAAACAAAATATTTCGTTTCCCTTTGGAGGATGATGTCTATTCGCACTTGAACTATTAATGCGCCAATGTTATTGACAAATTAACCACTTACGCGATTACCTCATAACATTTGGGTGTAATCTTTTTTCAAGAGCAGGCAATCATGTCAATGGCTTACGAGGCAATTGCCAACTCACTCTTTTAGAATTGTTTTAAAGAGACACAATATGTTCCGATTGCTATCAAAAGGCTTCGAAAAAGATCCCCGATCCTCTCAATATGGATCAACCCAAAAAATAAGCATTCTAATTATTTTGGCTTGCTGTTTCATAATGCTGGTGGTGGTCCTGGCCTGGTTCGCTCTTGATCGGGTCAAAGAAAAGATTCAGGCTGATACGGGTGATGCGCTGCAGATCGTTTTGCATACCACCCGCGAGACGCTGAACCTATGGGTGGAATCCAATAAATCTCAATTGATCCGACTGGCCGAGGATCCGCGCCTCGTTTCTTTGACCGAGCAGCAGTTACGGGTTGCGCGCGACAAAATATCTTTATTTGAAAGCAACTCTTTAATGGAAATACGTGCCTTTTTCCGTCGCCATCGAGACCGTGAAAGAATGACCGGATTTTTTGTCATCTCCCCTGATTTTACGAATATTGTATCTATGCGCAACCATAACGTCGGCAGTAAAAACATGATCGCCACCCAGGCATTGGATCTTCTCAACCGGGCATTTCAGGGTGAAACCGTCATGGTACCACCCATCTGGTCCGATGCCCCCTTGCCCAACTCTTCTGAGGCCAACTCGGCATCTTCCCCCACCATGTTTTTTGCTGCCCCCATCAAAAACAAACAGGACAACGTGATTGCCGTGGTCGCCCAAAGTGTCGATCCTAGCAGGGACTTTACCCGCCTTATTCAGCTGGGGCGGCTGGGCAACAGCGGAGAGACCTATGCGTTTGGCGCATACGGCAAGCTGCTTTCCGAAAGCCGTTTTGAGGAACATCTGGTTGAAGCCGGTCTCATCAGCAAGGGCCAAACAAGCATCTTATCGGTCAGCGTTCGCGATCCCGGCGGGGATATGACCAAAGGCTTTAGGCCGCCGGTCCCCCGATACCAGCAACCGCTGACCCTGATGGCTGAACAGGCAACCCAGGGAAAATCCGGCCTTAATGTCGCTGGATACCGGGATTACCGGGGGGTGTGGGCATACGGCGCGTGGTTATGGGATGACAATCTGGGGGTCGGATTGGCCACCGAAATCGATCAGGCCGACGCGCTGGGCCCATATTTCACCACCCGTACGGTAATCCTGGCCGTTTTAGGCGCGACAGTTCTGCTGGCACTGGGTTCTCTGGTACTTGCGGTCTTAATTGATGTTCGTGCGAAGCGGTCATTGCAGAAGTCCCATGATGAGTTAGAGCTTCGTGTTGAAGAAAGAACAGCCGAATTGAAAGAGAAGCAAGCTCAGTTGGAGGAAGCCGAGGAACGCAGCCGTCTGCTGCTTGAATCCGCAGATGAAGGTATTTTTGGTGTGGCAGAGAATGGATTGGTGAATTTTATCAATCCGGCCGGATTGGCCCTGCTGGGCTTCGAGACCGATGAGTTGATCGGACAAAAGATCCATCCGTTGATTCACCACACCCGGCCGGATGGTACCCCCTATCCGGTCGAGGAATGCCCGATG
>JASFIX010000632.1:0-3142 GCA_050122435.1 Desulfobacterales bacterium | reverse complement strand
TACCATATCTGGCCCTGCGCATTGTGGGTTGATTGTGATATTCGTTTTATACCTGTAATATTGCTAGCGTTGTAATACTCTAAAAGTATCTGACATTTTTAATCCGATGCTAAAACCACAACATATCGACTTCAACGAAAAAAGGATAATACCTTGATAAATAAAAGAATATTAGTGCTCAACGGTTCAGCAAGGGCCAATGGGAATACAGATATTATTCTCAGCAAATTAATTACATCGGCTTTACAGACTGATGTCCAGATCAAGCAGATTGATGTCAGGAAGAAAAAAATTAGAGACTGTATCGGTTGTTACCACTGCCAAGAGAATACGGCATGTTCAATTAAAGATGACATGGTGGAAGTCTACGAGGAAATAAATAGATCTGCCTTGATTATCTTTGCATCACCCGTCTATTGGTGGGGGGTCACAGGTATTTTGAAAGTATTGATCGACCGTCTTTACCTGTATTATTCAGATTTGAATAAACCAGACATTGCGGGAAAGAAAGCCATTATTATCTCTCCAATGCATATGAACAGTGATATTTACAAAATAAAAATTTTCTTGGATTTTTATAAGATCATTTTTGACAATCTGAAAATGACCCTGGTTGATACGTGTTTGTTCGGAAATGTTAATGAAAAGGGTGCAATTCAAAAGAATACCGAATACTTAAACAAAATTGATCGGTTGGGAAAAACGCTTTTCGATCGGTTAATGTAACGTAATAAAGGCGTTCGCAGATCCCGGCAGGTCTAAAAACCGTCATCGGAATATGCTCGCTATACCATATCTTGCGGTTGCAAAGTTATTGCCAAAACCTGATATACCTCCAACATAAAGCTATAGAAAAGTCGAAGTTGCACAGAAGGCGGTTAAAGCAAATAGAAATGCGAACACCGTTTGAACGAAAAGATGATCGGTGGTAGTTGGCAAAAATTTGGATAAAATAATAGAGAAGAATCAGAAGGCTGGAATTTCTTCAAAATGCTCGCATCATAACGACCCAGGCACTCATCGCCAGCATCACGGCAACGAGCATAGCTTTTGATGCCGGTTGCAGCGCCCTTCTCAGAGAAAACAGCACAGAAATGACAATCGTTGCGAATATCACTGCCGCCGGTGCCATTATCCAGGGAATTTTATCCGCTATCTCGAACAGATGCTGCATTTTTACTTGCCTCTTTGTTTTCTGAGCCTCAGCATTGCACCAAAAATTAAAAATAATTCTAAAAAATTAGCGGAATTCGGGTCGGTTTTCGGTTGGACGATTTCAGGATATCCGTATTTTCGATGTGCGATTTTCGGTGTGATTTTCTGTTTTTTAGCTTCAGCCAAGTCAAAAAAAGATTTCACTATATTGTTGAATTCGGTTCTGAAATTATATATGTACCACATCTTGTATGTCAAGAGTTAAGTAACACAATATATGATGTATAAATCCTTTTTGCGAATTTTCTAATAAAAACAAAGATTCGTGAAAAAAGTGGATTTTGGGCTGTACTTTTGCGCTGGGTTCTGGTATTAACCCCAACTTTTAGGTGAATAAAATTGCCCGAAAATCGGCTGAAAGGTGTCTGTTTAATGAAAGGCAGATTTAAAATGCAAGACGAAGAAACGATCTGGTATGAAAATTACGAGCCGGTCAAGGAATATCTGGACAGCGAGTTTTCCAAAAAATCCAATAGCGCCGAGAAAGATCCCAAATCGGTGAAGTTTTCCTGGTTGGAAATAATGAAGAAATCATTTCATATCAAATAAGCTAACCGTTTTAATCCCCCTGAAAGTTCAACCTATCTGAGACAACACCATTTCACGAACATTTTACCCGAATCCAATCTTATTTGTGTAATGACTCCTCGCTCTTGAAAGCGCCGTCTAGCTTTGATATCAATTTCAGATCAGGAGTTTTCCGTTTTGATGATCAATCAAATGATCGAAACTCAGTCTATTGATCTTTGCCCGGTTTATGATCATTGTTAGACGGCACATCCTTGGAACAAAGGGAGGCACAATTGAAATACATGGTTATCGAAATGTTCAAGCCGGGATCGAAAGATAAGGTCTATGCTCGCTATGAGGCCAAGGGGCGTATGTTGCCGGATGGTCTTAAATACCTCGATTCATGGCTTACGGAGGACGGGACCCGTTGTTTTCAGTTGATGGAAACAGATGATTCTGAATTGTTCAATCTTTGGGTTGAAAAATGGAGTGATCTCGTTGAATTTGAAATCATACCTGTTCTTGATTCGCCAACTAAATAGCCCAACATGCCCATTCAGCAAACTCCCACCACGGCCACCAATACTTAAGGCTACACGATTCAAGACATCTCCAGTAGTTGTCTAATATTTGGTTTATGGTAAAAAATTTCAAATATCTCTCCCGAAACTTAACCATAAGATATTAAATACCCAAATAATTGACATGCAAACCGAATTAAAGTAGTTTCTGCATAAATAATGAGCGTTCCTTCACTCCAATTCAAACTGTTCTAATTTAAATGAGGAGGGCATAAAAATGAAATGCCCAAAGTGTCAGTTTGAGAATCGTGAAGGGGCAAAGTTTTGCAATGAGTGCGGTTCTAAATTTGAACTGACCTGCCCTGAGTGTGGAGTTACCAACCGACCTGGTAGCAAATTTTGCGATGAATGCGGATCGAAGCTAAGCTTACCTGCTGAACAAGCCCCTAAAGACCTCTCATTTGATGAAAAACTAACCAAAATTCAAAAATACCTTCCCAAGGGTTTAACCGAAAAAATTCTATCTCAAAGAGACCGGATTGAAGGCGAGCGCAAGCAGGTGACGGTGATGTTTTGCGACATGCAGGGTTTTACGCCTTTGTCGGAAATGCTGGGTATCGAGGAAGCCTACTCGATCATCGATCAAGTTTATGAAATCCTGATACACAAAGTCCACGATTACGAGGGTACCGTCAACGAGATGACCGGTGATGGTATAATGGCGTTATTTGGCGCTCCGGTTGCTCTGGAAGATGCACCCCAACGGGCAGTTCGATCCAGCCTTGCCATTCACCGGGAAATGGCAAAATTCACCGACCAGTTGAGACAAGAAAACAAGGGTGCCCCACCGATTAAAATGCGGATCGGCATACACACCGGGCCGGTGGTGGTGGGTA
>JASFIX010000631.1:0-3151 GCA_050122435.1 Desulfobacterales bacterium | reverse complement strand
AATGGGATTCAGCGGAGGCTTTAAGCAAGGAAAACCCGGAAAGGCACTCCTTGAACTCGTCCAGGTATGTAACAATAAATTCCAGGTGGGTCAACTCGGTATCTCAAAACGGTTTAGCCGTTAAATCAAAACAGATTAAGGTATGAAGATGAAAAATCTGGTTCTTCGAAATCTATTTATTTATTTGGCAATCGGGTGCATGCTGATGATGCCGATGGTGTCGAAAGCAGACGATTCGATTGAAAATCTATCTTTGAAAGACACCATCGAAATGGCCATCGATGCCAATCTGAACCTGAAGCAATCCCGGGAAGAGATCAAAGCGGCTGAAGAAACCCGCAAGGCCAGCATTACCCGGTTCTTCCCCACTTTCAGCACCTCCTATGACTATCTGCACCGCAATAAAGAACAGACCCAGGAGCTTACCGGACTTGGGCCAGGTCCGGAATTTGTTGTCCGTCCAGATGATCAATATACTTTTGTGACCTCGTTTAAACAGCCGATATTCAGTGGGTTTTCGCTGATTAATCAGTACAGGATTGCGGACCTGGGTCTCGATGCGGCCGAATTCAGCGAAAAAGTCACCCGTCAGGATGTGATACTGGATGCCAAGAATGCTTTTTATTCGGTTTTAAAAGCTGAAAAACTGCTGGGGGTTGCCAAGCAGCGCGTCACTCAGATTGCCGCCCAAAAGGATGTAGCCGAAAATTTTTATGAGGTGGGAATGTCCCCGCTTAATGATCTGTTGGAGGCCCAGGCATCGCTGGCCAATGCCCGGCAGGATTTTATTGTGGCCCAAAACAATCTTGAGATCGCCAGATCCCAGTTTAACATCATTTTGCGACTTCCGGTGAATGCGCCGGTGAAAATAGAGGACATCCTCGACTACTCACCGTTTGTCTATGATTTCGATTATTGTTTGGAAACCGCCAAAGAAAACCGTCTTGAAATCACAGTTGCAGATCTGGAGGTCGAAATCGCTGAAAAGGAAGTCGGGCTGGCCAAAAAAGATTATCTTCCTTCGGTCAATTTAAGGGGAAATTATACTCGCACCGGCGATGATTACACTGTCGATGGCGGGGAGGGCATTACCGATGCTGCCAGCTGGGAAATCCAGGCCGTCGCCGAGTGGGAATTCTGGCAATGGGGTCGAACCCATTTTGGCGTAAGAGAAAAATTGCACCGTCTTTCCCAGGCTCAGTATCGCCAATCGCAAATCCTGGACAACATTGAACTGGAGGTTAAGACATCATTTCTGCGGACCAAAGAAAGTGAAAAAAATATCATCACCGTCGAAAAGGCAATCGAGCAGGCCAAAGAAAACTTTCGAATAAACCAGGAACGCTTTAAAGAACAGGTCGCCACGACCACCGAGGTTCTGGACGCCCAGACCCTGCTGTCAGATACCCTCACCAATTATTTTAACGCCTTATATGATTTTAAGATTTCAAAAGCCACGTTGTACCGTTCGATGGGCCAGGAAGTGATGGAATGATTGAAGCAGATGCGAAAAGCTCAATAATTCGGATGTTCCATGTTCATCACAATTACGGTACCAAAAAGGCGCTGATTGATATTACCCTTGATATTTCTAAAAATGACTTTGTATTTATTACCGGTCCAAGCGGAGCGGGAAAAACCACCCTGCTAAAACTTCTGTATTTGGCCGAATCGGTGTCAGAAGGCCAGGTCCTGATAGATGGTATGAACCTTTCCCGCGTTCCCCGCAAACGCATCCCTTTTCTGCGCAGAAAATTCGGCATTATATTCCAGGATTATAAACTTATCGCCAACCGAACCGTATTAGACAATGTCTCGCTTGTGCTGGAGGCCGCCGGCAAAAAGAGGCGCCTGATTCAAAAAAAAGTAAGAAGTGTGCTTCGACTCGTCGGTATGGAGGATCGACAAAACGCCTTCCCGCCAAGTTTGTCCGGTGGAGAACAGCAGCGGGTGGCCGTTGCCCGCGCCATCGTCGGTGACCCCAAAATCATTCTGGCCGATGAGCCTACCGGAAGCCTGGATGATGATTCCGCTAATATCATTATGGATTTGCTCAATGGTGTCCACATTCGAGGAACCACGGTTATCGTTGCAACTCATGATAACGATCTTATAAGAAAAACAGGGGGTCGCGTCCTGCTTTTAAAACAAGGACGATTGGAAGGATCAACGTTTACTGAAAAGCATTATGACGATTCTATTTTTTAAACGGGCCGTAGAAGACTTTCGCAATAACCGGCTGCTCAATATCATTACCCTTTTGACCATCTCGCTATCGATTCTAATCGTCAGCGCATTTATTCTTTTTTTTACCAACACCAATGAGATTATGAATTTCTGGAAAAAAGGGTTGCGGGTTATGGCCTACCTGAAACCTGAATTAACAGACTCGCAGTTGACAGATTTGAGCCGCAGGATTCAAAGCATTTCCGGTGTTGAAACCGTGCGGTTCGTTTCAAAAAAAGAGGCTTATACCCAGTTAAAGGCACAGATGAAACGGCAGGCGTCATTATTTGACAATCTGGCCGAGAATCCACTACCGGATGCATTTGAAATTAGGATGAACGCCGCAACCCAGACCTGGGATAAGGTCGAATTTTTAGCGACCGAAATTGAGGCCGTGGATGAAGTTCAAGAAGTAGAATATGGACAGCGGTGGTTGGGCCGCTACACGCATATTTTCAATCTGTTTAGATTAACCGGATATGCCATGTGTGGCATATTTTTTATGGCCGCCGTATTTATCGTGGCCAATACGATCCGGCTGGTCATCTATTCCCGGAGGGATGAAATAGAGATTATGCGGCTGGTGGGTGCTGCCGAACGTTTTATTAAAGTCCCGTTTTATTTTCAGGGCTTGCTGCAAGGCGCTCTGGGTGCAAGCATCGGTTTGGCCGTACTATTTCTCGCCTATCTGGTAATCGTATCCAACATCGAGCAGGGATGGTTTTCCGGCCTGTTTCAGATCCGGTTTCTGTCTCCACTGATGTCAGGCGCCATTATTTTAATCAGTATGCTGGTCGGATGGATTGGATCATACCTTTCCCTCAAACAATATTTGAAAGCCTGACAGAAAGGATCGAATTGAAAACCTCACGCAAAGATATTTTTAAAACACGATCGCTAAATGTTTCGTCTTGCAAATTTGCAA
>JASFIX010000630.1:0-3155 GCA_050122435.1 Desulfobacterales bacterium | reverse complement strand
ATTAAAATTAATGTAAATAATTGGGTTTACAGCTTTGAACTGGGTCTATGTTAGACGGAAAAACACCCATAATATATCCTAAATCCGATAGGGCAGGGATCAATACAAATCTCACGTAAATGCGCAAAGACGCCAAGTTTTTCATAAATTCTAGCGCAAAAATTTTCCTTTCGCTAGCTTTGCAGCTTTGCGTGATATTATATATCAAGCAACTATCAAGCCAATTATTTGTTACTGTGCAAATATAACCATAAGAGAATGATATCTGAAAAAGAAATAAAAAAGAACCCCATGTTTTTGTACCTGGCGGTTTTAACCATCAGCTCCACCATCGGATTGCAGGCCTGGCTAACACTGTTCAATAATTTTGCCGTGGAAATTGCCGGGCTAGATGGAAATCATATCGGCGTGATTCAATCGCTACGGGAAGTTCCCGGCTTCCTTGCGTTGCTGGCGGTCTATGTGATCATGATCCTCAAAGAGCACCGGCTGTCAGCGGTGTCAGTCCTTTTCTTAGGCCTGGGTCTGGCCGCAACCGGCTTCTTTCCTTCCTATCCCGGACTTATCATGACTACCCTCGTTATGAGTTTTGGCTTTCACTATTTCGAAACCACCAACATGTCCCTCACTTTGCAATATTTCGACGAGCTCAGCTCTCCATGGGTTTTTGGGAAACAGCGCAGCTATGCCGCTGCGTCAAGTATTGCAGTGGGCCTTTTGATATACGGCCTGGCGTTTCGCCTAACCTTTCCTCAAATCTACCTGATCATCGGCGGACTGATCGTTGTAGCGGCTGTATGGGGATTTGCTCAAAAACCGACAAAAGAGACGGTGATACCCCAGCATAAAAAAATGATCTTTCGCAAAAAGTACGGGCTATTTTATTTTCTGACATTCATGGCCGGTGCCCGCCGCCAGATTTTCATGGCTTTTGCAGTGCTGTTGATGGTCCAGAAATTTCATTATTCCGTTCAGGAAGTGACTATCCTATTTGTGGTCAATAATATCATTAGCTACTATTTAAGCCCATTGATAGGAAAAAGCATTATCCGCTTCGGTGAACGCAGGGTTTTATCCCTGGAGTACTTCAGCCTGGTTATCATATTTATCGCCTATGCCTTGACCTCTTCCAAATGGGTGGTGGCAGGGCTTTACATTCTGGATCAAATTTTCTTTAATTTTTCGATTGCCATCCGGACCTATTTTCAGAAAGTCGGCGATCCGCGGGATATTGCACCCAGCATGGCCGTGGGCTTTACCATCAATCACATCGCTGCTGTTTTTCTGCCGGCCCTGGGAGGCTTTCTGTGGGTTATCGATTACCGTATCCCGTTTTTCGGCGGAGCCGTCTTGGCTGCAATATCGTTGCTGGCGGTGCAAAAAATACGGGTGCCCGCCATCAACTAGAACCCATCTCAAAAATAGGATTTTGGTTCAAGATCGCAGCGGGGCCTCATTTCAAACCGCAGGCATACTGTTGTATGTTGAGGATTTGAAATGAGGCACCAACAAAGAGCTTGGGCCAAAAGACCTTTTTGAGATGGGTTCTCATCACCTTGACAGCTTAATAACGATGCCGTATCGTAAGCCATGGACTCAATTATGAAAGAGAAAATAGACCGGGTTCTGGATACGGTTAAAGAACCCGAGACCGGATTGACCATGGCGCAATTGGGGTTTGTGGAACGGGTTCGCTATAATGAAGAAAAGAAGAAACTGACGGTCTTCTCCTGTAACCTCAAGCACAATCGCAAGTCTTGCTGTACCGTTATTCAGGGACTGCTGATTTCCGGCACCATAAACTCATTGACCGATGCTTTTCAGAAATCGTTTCCCGATCTGACCGTCGAAGTTGTTTGAGATAAACCCGCGCCAAAGCCAAGATCAAAAATTGTATTTTGCCTCCCTCTAAGAACACCGGGTAATAAACCCGTTTTATGCTAAGCATAACTTAGAATAGAGCGTCAGATCTGATTTTAATCCACCCACCATAATTCTTTTAACTAATCATAGGAGATTCAAGGATGCCACTGATTACCGTAACAACAAGTATTGGATGCGGCGCGATCGCTGTGTCTCAAAAAGTAGCCGATGATCTTAAAATTGAAATCTATGATGATGAACGGCTTCAACAGGAGGCGCTTAGCATGGGGTATTCATCGGAGGACCTAAAGGGATTTGATGAAAAGGCTCCCGGATTGTTCGATCGGCTTTTGAGGCGCCGGCCTGAAATATATAACGAGCTGATGGCGGCGGTTATCTATGAAGTTGCCCATCGAGATCAGGGTATCATTATCGGTCACGGGGCCACTTATTTTTTAAAGGACTTCAGCTGTGCCCTGCACCTGCGGATGCATACGTCGGAGAAATTTCGTATCCGGCGTTTGACCGAGCAATTGAAAATAAGCCCGGAATCGGCCCTTAGCATGATCAAAAATCGTGACAACGAACTCAAAGTATTTTTGGATTTTTTGTTTCAAATCGATTGGAATGATTTTTCGCTGTATGATCTGGTGATTAATGTCGACAAATTGGGCATTGATGCAGCCGCAGAGATGATCATCAATTTGGCAAAGGCGGACAGCATCCAAGAATGCAGCTTAACCGCATTGGAATCTATGCAGAAATTATCGCTGCTAAAGAAAGTTGAAGCTGCTGTTATGAAAGATAATATCAATCCACAAGAATTACAGATCGACGTTCCGGAGCCCGGTGTGGTCCGGCTCACCGGATTGATAAATCCAATGCGGACTGTCGCCGGTGTAACTGAAGTGATAAAATCTGTCGCTGGCGTAGAGCAAGTCATTTGCGAAGCCGAACGGCATCCAATGGCCAAGATCTAATCTGCAAGATCACAATATTTCAGAATAGTGGTTTAATGTTACCGATTAATCGAAAATCATTTTGGGCTATATCCTATAACAAGCTTAAAATTCTATATATTTTTATTAAGGCGAATTAGCGAGCAGCATAATTTCGCTTTTTTTTTTGATTTTCTGCTAAAATTTTCCATTCTTCGTTCCTAAGACATTTAAATTTTAAAAATTTGTTGACTTTTTTTCATGCATAAATAAGGATTCTATGCGGTGAAATGGCCTACCCATGCACGGAAATTAAGGTGTCACTTAAATCCGTGTCATTAAAGCATTCATTAT
>JASFIX010000629.1:0-3161 GCA_050122435.1 Desulfobacterales bacterium | reverse complement strand
ATCGGCGACCGGCGCAAATATTTAACCTGTTTGATTATGATCGATGAAGACAATGTGGTTAAATATGCCCAGGATCATAAGATTCAGTTTTCAACGTACAAGGATCTGACCCTGCACGAGGATATTCGAAAACTGATTGAGGATGAAGTTCGTTCAGTGAACGAGACTCTGGCAAGAGTTGAAACGATTAAAAAGTTTCGCATCCTGCCCAAAAAGCTCTACGAGGAAGACGGCGAAGTCACCCCCACCATGAAGGTCAAGCGCAAGTTTGTGAATGAGGCTTTTGGTGAGCTCATCGAAAGCATGTATTAAAACCCATTTTAGGTGTCAGGTGTCGGGTGTCAGGTGTCAGGTAACAAATGACAGAAGACAGAGGACCGGCACAGATGATTGCGGATTTCAGATTGCGGATTGCGGAATTGTTATAAGCCACGGACTCACACTGACACACACAGATGATCTATAAAAAATATCCGCAGATTACGCAGATTACACAGATTATAAAAATAAGTTATGTAAGATTCGTCATCCCAATTTAATCCTCCTAAAGTTCACCCCCCTGTAGCGGCCAAAAGCCAGATACCAAAAGCCAGATACCAGAAGCCAGGGACCAGGTGCCAGCGACCAGAAGCCAGTAGTTATCTTGCTGATAATTGAAATGCGTCAATGACACCGTGGCAGCTGCAGGCGGTGCTGAGCACGATCGGCTTTTGAGCGGCCTCAATTTCATTCAAGGCTTCAAACAAGGCCCGGGGTCTATACCCACCCACCCCGGGTGCCAGTTGATGGCTTTGGATTACGATGGTTTTTAGATCTTTTCGCTGAATGGATTTTAAAAATTCATGCAGGATCATCAACCGTGGTTTATTGGTGTAGGTGCAGATATCTTCCGGTTCCGGGCAATTTCCTGGGCATTTAAAATCAGCGATACTGACATAAAGCTGGCCGGTTTCTGCGCTTATCGGATGGGGAAGTTCAGTGGCGAGATCCTTCGGTATGCGAATTTTTTGTATGGTGTAAGTTTTTTGTAGCTTTGTTTTAATCCACTCATATGCCGTATGCAAAGGGATGGCAGGTATAATCCAGTCCGGATGAGATACGCTCTCTAAGTTGCGTTCAAGGTATTGAATACCGTCCGTGCAAACAGCCTCAAATCCCAGCGCATCCAGCTGCCTGCAAACCGTTTTTTCTTTCTCCACAATGGTCAGTTTTTTTAAGGGGTGCTTTTTGCTGAGCGCATTGGCGGCCCTGAGGCCGAATTTGCCGCCACCAATGATCCAATAGTTTTTCACCGGTTGATTGTCCTGGCCCATTTTCAATAACCGGCGCTTTGTTTTTTAAGCATGGCGATTGGTTTTGCCATATCCAGAATATGGTTGTGAATTATCTCCAAGTGTTCCCCGGGGGCCCCCAGCATCAGATCACACGGATCCACCGACGATTTTAGTCTGCAACCCAAACCCAAAAACGTAATGTTGGAAATCCCTTCCAGAAAGGGCATGGCCGTAATATCGGCACAGCCACCCAATGCACCACCGGATTGAGGAAGCTCCATGCGCCCGCCTTTTTCATAATTCAAGGCGTAAAGCAGCCACATGACCTGCTCACTGTTGGCGGTGAAAATCAAAACCTGGGGCGTTTGTGTAAAATATGACAGCGGTGCGATCAGCGCGGCCTGAGTTTTACCTTTTTCCAGGTACGACGATTTGAGAATTGTTTCAGCAGATGCTTCTTCGGTTTCAAAGAGGCCCACACCGTACTTTTCTAAAACACCATCATCCAGGAATGCCTCCATGTCTTTTTCAAAACCCAAAACCGATGTTCCCAGTTTACAGCCCATTTGCTCTTTCTTCAGAAGCAAGACCTCACCTTCACCGGCAGCGACCAGTGCATGGCAGTAGCTTTTGTATTCTCTTTGAGTGAAGGGCAAATCGGTCGGCAACGGATCTGTTTCTTGATAAAGTAAGACGCCAACCGGCTCATACTGAAGGGACAGGCTTTTGACCAGGTCTCGAGAAATGGTTTCAAAATCTTGCATGTGACATTCCTTTTTTAGAAAAATTAAAGTTGAAATGAAGCCAGTGAAGCTAGCGTTGCTTACCAAATATTTGAATAACTTACAACCAGGCAAAGGCCGTAATAATCAAGGGTAATTTTTTCTATAACCCACCTCAAAAATGTCTTTTGGCCCAATATCTTTGTTGGTGCCTAGTTTCAAATCCTCGACATACAAAAAAGTATGCCTCCGGTTTGAAACCAGGCACCGTCGCGCTTGTCCCGTCAAAGCCTTTGGCGAAGATGGAATCTAGAACCAAAATCCTATTTTGGAGATGGATTATAATAATTCTTTTCTGACCCGGGACCTTCATGATATACCACCAGGGGTAGATGTCTTGCGGTGAAATTACACTAAATATCCAGCCCTAAAGAGGGATAGAATATTCATTTGAGCGGATGCAACTATTGAGGGATTAAATTGTATGGGAATTCTGGGAATTTTAACCTGCGAGATTCTGGAACTGGAATTTGCCGATCTGATTGGAAGAGACAAAGAGGTGGATCGAATTACAGTTCTGGAAGATAAACGCTCTGAGCATTTAATTGCGGCACTTGAACCCCAAGAAGCCGGTCGCTTAAAGCAGATCACCAATCTAAATCAGTTTAAACCTGCTGGAAACAATCAACTTGAAGTCCTGGTCGGTGTGCTGGAACTGGCTTTGCACAATCGGAAAATCACACTTCAGCAGGGCTTAAAAGAAGCAGCGCTTGCCTTTGGAGCTCATGTTGATGCATTGATGCTGGGATACGGCCTGTGTGGCAATGCTTTGGAAAAACCCGACGAACTGCTGGCAGATGCCGGTGTTCCGGTCTTTATCCCCATGGATGAAGATCATCCGGTGGATGACTGCGTTGGTCTGGTGATCGGTGGGCGTGAACCTTACGCCAAACAGCAGTGTCAGGTAGCCGGCACCTTTTTTATGACCCCCGGCTGGACCTATCATTGGAAAAGGATGTTTGAAATAGAGTTTGGCAACCTGAGTCCGGAAATGGCCAAACGCCTATTCAAGCATTATGAACGTTCACTCTTGATTCAGACACCCATCATGCCCCTTGAAGAGATGAAACAAAATTCAACAGCTTTTAATGAGCTATTCGGTCTG
>JASFIX010000628.1:0-3165 GCA_050122435.1 Desulfobacterales bacterium | reverse complement strand
TTGTTATTTGTCGGCTTTTCGCAGCACTCATTACTTATCATTTGACTAAAAACCCTGAACCTTTGAACCCTGCTTGCGTGTCTCGCCGTAGTTTCTTGACCACCATAGCGCAAGCGACGGTGGTTAACGAAGGGGGATGGGGTCGACTTGTGGGGTCGAAGCCCGAAGGGCGAAGCCCCAAACCTGGAACCTTTGCTTAAGTGAAGGCCGAGATCCCTGTAATTTCCTTCCCAATCACCAGAGTGTGCATACCGGCGGTTCCTTCCAGAGCGCTAATGGCCTCAAGATCGCAGAGATGGCGAATAACCTGATGGTCGGCCAGGATACCGCGGGCACCGAGAATATCACGGGCCATGCGAGCAATTTTCATCGCTTCCTGCACATTATTCATTTTAGCCAGTGATATTTGAGCCGGCCGGGCTTTGTGTTCATCCAGCAGCCGTCCGAGATGATAATTGATTAGCTGTGCTTTGGTGATTTCAACCATTATGCGCACCAATCGATCCTGCACGAGCTGATAACCGGCAATCGGTCGATCAAATACTTCGCGCTCGAGGGCAAACGATCTGGCTGCCTGATAGCACGAAACCGCGGAACCAACCGCACCACAGGCGACCCCATATCTGGCAAAATTGAGACATTCAAAAATGGATTTGAGTCCTCTGGCATTCGGTAAAATATTATTTTCATCGATCGTGCAGTCTTTTAGATCAATCAGGGCAGTGGGCGATGTTCGATAGGAAAATTTACGTTGGATCGGGTTGGCACGAAATCCCGTTGTATCCGTTTCTACCAGAAAACCTCGAATCTCTTCATTGTATTTTGCCCAGATGATTGCCATTTTCGCAATCGTGCCGTTGGTAATCCACATTTTTTTCCCGTTCAGAATAAAACGCCCCTTTTTCTTTTGGGCCCGGGTTTCCATGCCGGCGGGGTTTGAGCCGAAACCCGGCTCGGACAGGCCAAAACATCCAATACTGCTCCCGGTGGCCAGTTCAGGCAGCCATTTTTCGCGCTGCTGCTCAGATCCAAATTGGTAAATGGGAAACATCACCAACGAATTCTGAACCGAAAACATCGCCCTTAAACCGCTGTCACAGCGGCCCAACTCCTGACAGATCAGACCGTAAGTTGTATGGTTGCTTTGCCTGCATCCATAGCCGTCCACATGAATCCCAAACAGGCCTAAAGCGGCAAGCTTGGGAATGAGTTTCATGGGAAAAGTTCCTTTGTCAAAATGCTCGGCGATAACAGGCATACATTCCGTATCGACAAATGACCGAACCGTGTCCCTGATCTTTTTCTCTTCAGCGCTGAGCAGAGCATCCGTATGGTAAAAATCAACAACTTCTTCTGTCGCCATGATATTTTTCCCGGTTATTGATAGAAAAACTACCCTATCATAAGTATCTGAAAGATAAAGTGCAATTCCTTTAAAAACAAAATTCTCGCGGTTCTTGTTTTTTGCATGAATATGGTTAATTTTACGCTAAGTAACTTTATATACTCAAATCAGGAGGTAAATATGGAAACGCGCCAACTGGGGCAATCCGATATTCAAATAACGCCGATCATAATGGGACTGTGGCAGGCCGGCAAGGAGATGTGGGTGGACATCGATGATAAACAAACAACGCAGGCAGTTCGCGCCGCTTTTGATTCGGGCATCACGACATTTGACACAGCGGAAGCTTACGGTAAAGGACATTCGGAAAAAATACTTGCATCCGCAACGTCGGATATACGCCATGAGGTCATTTACGCGACCAAGGTGTTTGCCAACCATTTAAATTATGACCAGGTTGTGAAAGCCTGCCATCGCTCGTTAAAAAATCTGCAAACCGATTACATTGACCTTTATCAAATCCACTGGCCGTCCGGTTCATTTGGTTTTAAGGAAGTGCCCATCGGAGAGACCATGGGCGCCCTCAACGACCTCAAGGACCAGGGGAAGATTCGCTCAATAGGCGTTTCCAATTTTTCACGCCTCCAGTTGCAAGAAGCTGTTGAATATGGCCAAATTGACAGCCTGCAGCCGCCTTATTCTCTGTTCTGGCGCCGAGTTGAAAAAGATGCCATGTCATTTTGTGCCGAAAACAATATCACCGTTCTGGCATACTCGCCCATGGCCCAGGGACTGTTAACGGGAAAATTCGGACCGGATCACACGTTTAAGAAAGGTGATATACGGGCGAAAAATAAGCTGTTTCAGCCGGATACCTATGCACGGGCACAGGAAGCGCTTTCAAAACTGCGCCCGCTTGCGGAACAAAGAGGCGTCACACTCGGCCAGCTGGCCCTGAGCTGGGTTACCTCTCACCCCGGCACATGTGCAATTGCCGGCGCCCGCAATGCTGATCAGGCAATTGAAAACGCCAGGGCTGGTGCCATATCTTTATCAGATGATGAACTGTCGCAATTAGATGAAATCGGTTGTGGCGTTACGGACTATCTGGAAGAGGACCCGGTCATGTGGGATCTATAACCGATATAAGAACTTTGGATTTGCCAGCAGATAATTTTACTATAGGAACTGAAGATCACCCATCTTTATTAGAATCTGCCATATATTCTAAAACATAAGAAGATTCATGGGTGACATATTTCTCAAATTCTTTTCTTTTTTCAAGTCTATCGGGTGAACCAAGTATCTTTTGAAGAGCGTCCAGACTGGTCACCTCCAACATTATGGTTCTTTTGGGATAAGTTGAGAGGCCCTGTTTGAGGAGGGTGGCGCGTTTCACACAATCCTGTTCAGCCCAGAAGGTTATCCCGATTTCATTTAACCATTTATCCCCTTCAACAACATTTTCCGTAATCATATCAAAACTTACAACAAAGCAGTACATTTTAACCCCCTATAGCGGTGTTCTGAGGCAAAAGCTTTCACCTTTGATACGAAATAGATATCACAAATTTTGCAGGGATTCAAAAGTACTGATATGTTGGAGTAATCCAAACTTTTGTAAAGTTAATTTTATTACAGATACCTACAACAACCTTCATATGTACTATTCCGCAATACGTTTGAGTATCATAAAAACTCATGCCTGTATTCGTGCTTCCGATCTTTTTTGAAGCGGCAGCATGACTTCACGTTCTTGAGCAATTAAGGTAATAACATTATTGGGACATTGAAACTCACATTGACCGCAGCCGATACAT
>JASFIX010000627.1:0-3170 GCA_050122435.1 Desulfobacterales bacterium | reverse complement strand
AACGCTTGAAGCAGGAAGGCTACGGTCACATCCAGATAGAACAGAATTTAGGGGAGGGGATAGTCGCTTGTCATTCACACCCCTGCCTGAGTAAGGGCGGGCTCCGGCGGGCATGACGGGAAAAATCCCTGACCTTCGCTTAAATTATCAATCGGACATTCTCAAATCCTTTGCAAAAATCCATCCGGCAATTCCACATAAGCTACCGCCGATTCCGATCAGTAAAAACAGGGTGGGCGCATTGATCCATTCCAGGATCAGACCCGACAATCCCGCCGATATTGCCGACATTCCCACCACCGCAAGATGCAGCAATGCAAAAATTCGACCGGTCATATTGGCCGGGACGATATCCTGAATTAACGATGTTCGAGGTACGACCAGCAGCGGGATAGCGACCGCGTGAATGGTCACGAGAATAACAGCGGCACCCAATGACTCAATAAAATAAAGCGGGATAAAGGTAAGCCCATCCCAGATCATTCCGGTGAGCAGAAGATGTCCCTTTTTGAAACGGCCCCCGAAAAGAAAAAGACCACCGCTGCCAATAAGAGTTCCAACTGCAAAACTAGACATGAGTATCGCGTAAGCTGTCGCGTCCAATCCGAGGGTTTCTCTGACGAACACCGGCGTTCCGACAATCGCCGGCCCCATGATCAAAAGATTGTCGGCAATGGTAATCAACAACAGTGGAAAGATCACCGAGTGCCTTAAAGCGAAAAGCAGTCCATCCTTGACTTCCTTCAAACCGGTGGTGCCTTTGGCGCTTCCAGAGAAGTTCCGCACCGGGCGAATAAAAAATACCAGAACAAACGAAAATAAATAGGCCGACGAACAGGCGGTAAAGAGATGAACGTTTCCGAAATAATGGAGCAAGAAACCCGCAATCGCGGGGCCGAGCAGCAGCGAAATCTGCCAGGATGTCTGAATCAGCGAGTTGGCTTTCAATAGGCCTTCTTTGGCAACGATTTGCGGTACAAACGCGTCTCTGGCAGGGTTAAAGAAGGTCGCTGCGATCGCAATGGCAAAGGCATTGATTCCCAGGAATTGAGGATTTAAAAAACCGGCAAAAAAGGCGATAGGGATCAGGAAGACCAGCATAAAGCGAAACGCATCCGATATAAGCATTATCTTTCTGCGATCGTTATGATCTGCAATAACACCGGCAACCATTGAAAGCAGAACCGCAGGCAAATACGAGGCCATGGCAACCATACCGGTGACTGAGGTGGAGCCGGAAAGTTCCAGCACCAGCCAAAGCAACCCGATTTGATAGATGGAATCACCGCTCTGAGAAGCCATCTGCCCCAGCCAGAGCAAGGCCAAGTTTCGATTTTGAAATATTTTTTGGAAAAAGATCATAATGAATGGTCTGGCAGGAGATGGTTTGATGTGACTACAGAAATGATGAGTCCAGGCTGCATGGATTTAATTAAATATTGAATTCCTTTTTCAATGATCATGGAATTAAAACTTTCGCAATTCATGATCTTTTCCAATATAAAAACTCGCAAATTAATTGAATTATAAAGTAATATTTGTCTAAAGCCCTGCGGCTAATTCCTTGTGCGACCCGTATTGATAAAGGACTTTTCTCTTGACAGGGATTAATTATTGAATTAAAAGTGAAATTAAATTTAACCGTTAACGAAAGAAATCAAAGATGAAAAATGATAAAGAGAGTAAGACCCTTATAGAGGACGCCTATCTTAAAATCAAGCAGATGATTTTTCAGCAAAAGGTCATCCCGGGACAGAGACTGGTCTACAGTGATTTATGCAAGCTTTTCGACATGTCCAGAACCCCGATTATAAATGCGCTAACCCGCCTTGAACAGGAGGGATTTCTTGTTTCCGAGGCCTTCCGCGGTTTTCAGGTAAAACCCATCGATCTTCAGGAACTCTGGGACCTTTTCGAAGTGCGCGAAGCACTTGAGGCCTATGCCGTTGAAAAAGCGATCGAAAGAGCCGGGCCTTCGGATTATGAAATACTCGAGGAAAAACTCCGCAATCACCAACAATACATGCCGGAGACCTATACGCCAAAAAAATTCATGGTGGATGCTGAATTTCATATTCAGATTGCTGCGATGACAAAAAATAAAGTCCTGAAGCAAAGGCTGAAGACAAGCTTGGAGCACGTCAATCTTCGATTCCGTCTGGACAGTTGCGACGCTAATCGAATGCTAGTAGCAGTCGATGAGCACTTAGAGCTGGTGGAAAGAATGAGAAAGAAGGATGTACTGAAAAGCGTTGAAATTATCAGAATGCATGTGCGCAGCGGTCGGGATACATGTTTGAACTGTCTGTCCATGGAAGAGGAAACGATTGGCATCTAATGGATGGGATCATGCTGACCACTTATTGGGCAGGAAAGAAACGATGGATAAGGGACAGATAGAAAAGGAAATGAAGGCGTGGGAACAGACTGCGCTGCAGCGTGTACTGGACAAAACCGCTGAACGAGAGGCCGATTTTACCACCGAAAGCGGAATTCCGGTTAAACGCCTATATACGCCGTTGGATCTGCCGGATGCGGATTATAATCGCGATCTGGGTTATCCCGGAGAATATCCCTATACCCGCGGTGTTTATCCTACCATGTATCGCGGACGGCTCTGGACCATGCGAAACTATGCCGGGTTCGGTACGGCAGAAGACACCAATAAACGCTTTCACTATCTTCTGGAACAAGGAATGCCGGGATTATCGGTTGCTTTCGATCTGCCCACCCAGGTGGGTTATGATTCCGATCACTCCATGTCAGAGGGTGCTGTGGGTCGTGTTGGTGTGGCCGTCGACACGCTGGCGGATATGGAGATCATTTTCGATGATATCCCGTTAGACCGGGTTTCCACCTCCATGACCATCAATTCGCCGGCCACAGTTCTGCTGGCCATGTACATTGCTGTTGGGGAGAAGCAAGGGGTTCCTAAAGAAAAATTGATGGGCACCACTCAGAACGATATTCTAAAAGAATTTATTGCCCGCGGAACCTATATCTTCCCGCCCGAGCCCAGCCTGAAGCTGACCATGGATGTGATTGAGTATTGTTACCATCAAGTTCCCAGATGGAATACACTCAGTATCACCGGATATCATTTCAGAGAAGCCGGTGCAAATGCCATCCAGGAGCTGGCTTTTACCCTGGCAGATGCCATCCTTTACATC
>JASFIX010000626.1:0-3173 GCA_050122435.1 Desulfobacterales bacterium | reverse complement strand
TAGTTAAAATTCAAAACAACTAGATAAGGACTGCCGGTACAATGAAAAAATTACCCTTTTTCCCGGTTCATCTTGGAAAAAGGGGCAATTGCTACTGGCTGAAAAAGCAAAACATTCAAGTTAGGGGTTACCCCCCTTTGGGAATGTTGGAATTCTGGAATATTGAAAAAATAGGTTTAGATTACGGTTCCAGCAACTTGGAAATAACGGCCAGAAACTGGAGCGGATCTACGTAGGCCCCATTAATTTTGACTCCCCAGTGCAAATGGGGGCCGCTGACCCGCCCGGTGGCGCCACTCAACCCGATCTGGTCGCCTCGGGCAATATGCTGGCCGGCAACCACCTGGATTTTACTTAAATGGGCATAATTGGTGAAGATGCCCTTGCCATGATCCACGATGACGATATTGCCAGAATAAAACAGGTTTTTGGCCAGCCTGACGATCCCGAAATTGGAGGCATAGACCGGTGTGCCCGTCTTGGCTCGAAAATCAGTGCCCCGATGGTAGCTTTGAAGCTTATCGTTAAACAAGCGGTGGGTTCCATAGGCGCTGGTGATATCACCGGCAAGTGGCTTGTTAAAACTGCCGTACCACAGGCGGGTGTTGCTGCTGCTGGCATAGATGCGGCGGATCTCTTTTTTTTCCTTCTTAATTCGCTCCAGATTCCGGGGATTTGGCTTTATATGCCGCGGTGCCACATGCAAGGCTTCTTTTTTGTATTTTCCCGCAACGATATGGACCGCTACATGGGCTTTATGACGACCGCGAGAATCCGTCCAATGCAGTTCGATGGCCGTCTTTTGTGGCGGGGTGCTTATGGGAATCCCGACCAGTCCGCAATAGATCCCGGCAGGTTTAATGGGGTGCTGAAAAAGGGCAATCGTGTTTTGCCTGAATTTAACTTTCAGGTCGGTTGCGGCCGGGTCCAGATCGTTTAGATTCACTTCGAGGACCGTCACCTGTCCATTAGCAACGTTCGCCGATGATAGGCTGACAGCCTCAGCAGGTCCCGATGCTGCTATAACGATAGTGAAAGCCATCAGCAGGACAGGGATGGCATTGAATGATTGGCGCAAGATAGATTTCATATCTTGTCAGGTTGGCCGGTTGGCCGGTTTCCGGTTAGCCGGTTAAAAAAATCTATCTGATTCGTTTTAACGGGCTCAACGGGCTAACGGGCCAACGGGCACAACCAATTTAATACAGTTAATTATCCTTTGATAATTCTGGGCAACATCATCTGATGCTGCGGACAGATGGATTTTGGGTTTTGATACGCCGCCCCGGCAAAGGCTTCCAAATATTGCCGAATGGCGGTCATTTTGGCGACTTCGTCCACCAGGCCGTGCTGGGCGCAATAAATCGGCCTGGAATAGTCGTGATATTCCTTGACCAATTTGTTCATTTCCTCAATGATCGGCTCCAGCGGTCGATCGGCCGCTTTTTCCTTAACCAGCCGGCGCGAGAAACTGGCAGCCGCTGCGGTTTCGCCGTGCATCACGTATATTTCGGTGGTGGGTGTGCCCAGGGTAAATGCATTATGACGGTTGGCCGTTGGTCCCCCCATGATATAATGAGCGGCTGCGGTTCCCTTTCTTAACAGGACCAGCATCATGGGGACTTCGGTTTGCTGGATGGAATAAATCAACGCCTGCCCAAGTCCCAGCAGTTCGGCTTTTTCAGCGATGTCACCCACATCGATGCCGCTCGTATCCTGAAACCATATGATGGGCACCCGGTCCCGGCCGCAATGGGTGACAAACTCGTTCATCTTGATTAGTCCCTGACGATAGAGCTTGCCGCCAATTCCGGCATAGTCAGCATATTCGGGATAATCTTCGCCGAAAAATCCTTGGCGGTTACCGATTACACCCATGAGGTATCCGTCGACTTTAACCAATCCGGTATAAACCTCGGGGCCATAATCCGGCCGATATTCCATGTGCTCGCTGCCGTCGACCAGACGTGCCAGAATCTCGTCAAAATTATACATGGCCTTCTGGTTGAAGGGTACCAGGTGATAGAGATCTTCCTGGGGAAACCGCGGTTCTTTCGGTTCCGCCACGCGGAAAAATTTCGGATTATAGGCCGGCATGTCTTTCATATAATCTTTGATACCGTCTAAAACCGCTTCTTCTGTTTCAAACACATATCGGAAGAATCCGGTCTCATCGTAATGGATTTTAGTCGATCCCGGCGGCTCAACCTTAAATTGCTTGGCGGCTGAAATCAGTTGTTCGGCACCATCCAGATCAAAGTAGCCTTTGGGGGACATGCCGCTTAAAATGCCGCCGCCGCCCACGGCGATGTTGCAGTCTTTGTGAGCAAAAAGGATGGTGGGGCTGATACCCTGGTATCCGCCGCCAGCCGGATTGGTGCCGTAAATGGCGGCCAGGATCGGTACACCGGCTTGATTGAGCTCGGCATGCCGGAAAAACGTGGTGCCGGAGCCGCGGCGATCCGCGTAAAATTTTTCCTGTTCGGTTAATTTGACGCCACTGCAGTTCACCAGCCAGACCAGCGGGACATTCAAGCGTTTGGCAAGATCAGTGCAGCGGAATACATTTTCAGCCTGACCGGGGATCCAGGCCCCGGCATAAACCTTGTTGTCAAAGCCGATAACAACAGCCCATTTGCCCGAGATTTTGGCCAGACCGTCAATCACATTTGTGGTGCCTTCGGTGTTGTCTTCGGGGTTGTAAAGGGTATGCAGGGGATTCCAGGTCCCGGGTTCCACCAGATACTCCAGACGCTGCCACACGGTCATTTGGCCCCGGGCATTGATCTTTTCCGTCGGCATTCCGGCGTTCTTGACCTTTTCTATGGCGTCGGCCAGCTGGGCTTCGACTTCTTGAATCTGCTTTACACTGGCTTCGGTGCTTTTAACCTGTCCGGGTTTAAGTTCTTGTCCAAATTCTTTCATTTTTTCAAAATAGGGTTTCATATTTCTCCTCCAACTCTCAAGAATTTCCAAATTTTTGTCAACAGTTCCATATACGAACGATGTCTACACGTCAAGGCCAGAAATACAAGATCTATCATCGTTGCTAAAATGATTGATATTTTATTTGAACTTGACATTCACTGCTCCTTTGAGTATCAAACGGTTTTGACTGATTTACATCCTTTGTTCTTTTGAAGCGGTTAGCAAACAGCTAAAAAAACATCGAA
>JASFIX010000625.1:0-3175 GCA_050122435.1 Desulfobacterales bacterium | reverse complement strand
ACATCTAAACCCTGAACGCCTGTATAGAGATGGATAAACTGCTCTCTTGGTTTTGTTTGAAAAACGTTCCGGGAATCGGCAATCACTTATTTAAGCGATTAATCGACCGATTCCATTTACCGGATGCTGTTTTTCAAGCCTCACAGCAGGATTTGCTTGAAGTTGAAGGAATATCCAAACGCCAATCGGCTGCGATACTGAACTATAAAGCACCGCAAAGCATTAAAGCAGAGCTCGATCAGGTAAATCAAAAAGGATATAAGATTATAACGCTGGTAGATTCATCGTATCCGCCGCTTTTAAGGGAAATTCCGGATCCTCCGCCATTTTTGTACGTCTCCGGCAGTCTGGATGGTTCACCAAAAAATATTGCTGTCGTCGGTTCACGCAACCCAACCGCTTACGGCATATCAGCCACACAGAAACTGTGCGCCGATTTATCCGCACAAGGGGTTACCATCGTCAGCGGTATGGCTGTCGGAATTGACACGGCGGCTCACCAGGGCGCCCTGGCAGGAAAGGGAAAAACGGTTGCCGTCCTGGGCAGCGGCTTTAATAAGATCTATCCATCTCAAAACCTGAAGCTGTTTGAACGAATTTCAGAAAAAGGTGCCGTCATTACAGAATTTGAGTTGGACGCGGAACCTGAAGCACATCATTTCCCAATTCGCAACAGAATTATCAGCGGCATGAGTATGGGAACCGTTGTCGCAGAAGCCACTCGTAAAAGCGGATCTCTCATCACCGCACGGCTTGCTGCCGATCAGAATCGAGAAGTATTTGCGGTGCCGGGAAGCATTCAGTCATTTAAAAGCACCGGCACACATGCCCTTATTAAACAGGGGGCCAAATTGGTGGAAAACGCTCAAGACGTCATGGAAGAGTTGGTCGCCTATATGGATGTGGGACCGCCGATTTTACATGAAGATCGTGTTCGAAGCCGTACCGCCCAAAGACAAATACCATTGGCGCCGGCGGAACAGACCGTATATAATATTCTCAGTGCGTATCCGGAGCATATTGACACCATTATACGTAAAACCCATATTGAGTCTGGCAAACTATTGAGCGTGCTGCTACAATTAGAGCTTAAAGGAATCGTACAACAGCTTCCTGGGAAATATTTTGCTCTTTTGGAAAACAAAAAAGTTTAATTAGAAGTGGCTTCAAAACCTCAGATCAGGTTCCCCGCTTGATCGCGGGATTGCACGTCTTGATTTTAAAAAATTAATGTGTGCATCAAGGCAAGGCGTCCCGCGAATTGAAACGCGTGTGTCCGAACGTACACGTTAGTACGTGAGTATTTCAATTTGCGGGGCAACGCAGCCATTGAGCCTTAGATGGGGTTTTGAAACCGCTTCTCAGCATAAGGAGAGACCATGACCAAACCGCTTGTAGTTGTGGAGTCGCCAACGAAAGTCAAGACGATAAAAAAATACCTGGGCAAAGATTATAATGTGGCTGCAACTGTCGGGCATATTAAAGATCTCCCGAACAAGGAAATGGGAATCGATATCGAAGGCGGGTTTAAACCCAAGTATAAAAATATTCCCGGAAAACAAAAAATAATTAAAACCTTAAAACAGGCTGCCGGAGACGCCACCGATATTTACCTGGCGCCGGACCCGGATCGCGAAGGGGAAGCGATTGCCTGGCACACATCCGAAGTACTTAAAAAAAAGGGTCGAAAATTTCACCGGGTACTGTTCCATGAATTGACCAAAGATGCGATCCACAAGGCAATGGTTTCGCCACAAAGCCTTGATGCTCCAAAATATGAAGCCCAACAGGCCCGCCGGATACTAGATCGGCTGGTTGGTTACCAGATCTCGCCACTGCTGTGGCGCAAGGTCAAAGGCGGTTTGAGTGCCGGCCGCGTCCAATCTGTGGCCCTGCGAATCATCTGTGAAAGAGAACGCGCCATCCATGCTTTCGAACCCCGAGAATATTGGTCCATTACCGCGCACCTTGAAGGTGACGCCCCGCCCCCGTTGGTTGCAAAACTGGTCAAAAAAAATAACGATAAAATTGAAATTCCAAATGAAGAAAAAACCAATGCGATCCTAACGGAACTCGAAGATCAGAAATTCGTTGTCACAAAAATTGCAAAAAAAACAATACGCAAGAATCCACTGCCGCCCTTTACTACCAGTAAGCTTCAGCAGGATGCAATTCGCAAGCTACGATTTTCCGCCAAAAAGACCATGCTGGTCGCTCAACAGCTTTATGAAGGCATCGAATTGGGTCCGGGTGGACCCGTCGGACTTATCACTTATATGCGCACTGATTCCACCCGCATCGCCAAAGAAGCCGCTGTAGAAGCCCTTGACTTCATCCGTGGGAAATTTGGTGATGATTATACACTGCAACAGCCTCGCTTTTTTAAAAATCGAAAAAAAGCTCAGGATGCTCACGAAGCCATTCGACCAACGTCGGTCGCCAACACCCCTGAAGAAATGGCCCCCTATTTATCAAAAGATCAACTGTCTTTATACCAGCTTATCTGGCAGCGATTTGTCGCATCTCAGATGCAACAGGCACTCATCAATCAAGTATCGGTGACTATTGAAGCCGGCCCCTATCAGTTTGCCGCCAGCGGATCAACAGTTAAATTCCCGGGCTTTATGGCACTTTATATGTCGGTCGACGATGAAATCGCAGATAAGGACCAAAAGAAAACACCGGCTCTTCCAGAGCTTTCGGAAGGATTGATCCTAAAACTTCTGCAGTTGGAACCCAAACAGCATTTCACTCAGCCGCCACCCAGATTTTCAGAAGCATCTCTTGTAAAAGAACTTGAAGAAAACGGAATCGGTCGCCCTAGTACTTACGCAAGCATTTTGTCTACCATTCGAGAAAAAGAATATGCAGAACTGCAAAACAGATATTTCAGACCAACCGAACTGGGCTTTATTGTTAACGACCTTCTGGTAACAAATTTTCCGGATATCTTTGATGTGGAATTTACTGCCCGCATGGAAGAAAATCTGGACCGGATCGAGTCATCGGAAGATGAGTTATTAAAAATTTTAACCCAATTTTATCATCCCTTCAAAAAGGATCTGGAATCCGCGGCTGAGGATATGCTCAGTGTGAAAGGCGTTGGATTTTCCACCGGACTCGATTGCCCGCAATGTCGAAAACCCCTGCATATCAAGGTCTGAAAAAACGGCCC
>JASFIX010000624.1:0-3176 GCA_050122435.1 Desulfobacterales bacterium | reverse complement strand
TCTCAACGCGCTGCTGTTCGCCGGCGGATAGTTGCCAGACCTGTCTGTATGGATCGATGTCAAAATTGAATTTTTGTGAATAGGCGACAATACTGTCATTAATCTTGCGCTGGGGAAAAAGCAGGGGAGTCATTTCATAGCCAAGGGCAATATTTTCGGCCACGGAATGATTCGGGATCAGCATAAAATGCTGGTGAACCATGCCAATGCCGTGTCGCCTGGAATCACTTGGAGATTTGATGCTGATGTCTTTTCCGTTGATCTGGATCTTCCCGGAATCCGGCTGATAAAGACCGAATAAAATATTCATCAGCGTGGTTTTTCCGGCGCCGTTCTCACCCAGAAGGCCCAGGATCTCCCCTTCCTTGATCAAAATATTGATATCGGAATTTGCTTTAACATCTTGGAATGATTTTGAAATATCGATCATCCCAAGACTTTTCATTTTTTCCATGATGTGCGCTGGTATGCTGTCTTTAGCGGCCGGATGCGGCCGATGAAAAAAAAACGGGGAGCCGTAAAAATTCAAGCTCCCCGTTTTGCTTGCCTGTTATCATTATTTTGGAATGCTGCCGACGACGTTATCGACATAGTACATGATGCTCAGCAGGTCGCCTTTGGAGGCTTTCGCTCCCGCTTTGATCTGGAGTTTGCCGGTATTGTCATTTATCGGACCGGTATACGGATCGAACAGCTCCGGACCACCGGTCTTCATCTGGTCGTAACGCTTGACGACCAGATCATAAACGGAGATCTTTCCGAAATCTTTGGTTTCCACCATTACGGCTTTTAAATCACCTTCAAATTTTGGGTTGATGATGTTATCGAAGTCACCACCCAGGATGGCAGCATTCTCGCGAGCCAGCCACCAGTAGTCGATAGGTTTCCAGGTGCCGTTATAAATATCGCTTAAAATTTGAACATACATGACACCCCAGTCCATGAGCTGCCCGGACACCACCGAATCTTTGCCGTACTGCTGCATGGGGCTGTAATGGCTGTATGTATAAATCTGTTTGCCTTTCTCGGTGTGCTCCTGGCCAACTTCGATGACCGCCGGTGTATCTTCTGTAAATGCCAGGTTATCGCAACCTTCGGCGATCAGGGCCTCGGCTGCTTCCCTGGCTTTGTCTGGGCCGTACCAGGCGTAGATCCATTTGACGTAAACTTTCGCTTCGGGATTGGTTACTTTGATCCCCAGAGCGAAGGCATTGATATGGCGAATCAGCTCCGGAATCGGAAAGGCGGCCACATAGCCGATCTTATTGGTTTTGGTCAGGGCACCGGCCATCAGCCCGTTGAGGTAATAGGTCTGGTACAGATCGCCAAAATAGGTGCCAACATTCGAGGACTGCTTGAATCCCGAGCAGTGCATAAATAATTTATCCGGGTATCGTGCGCCGGCCTTGACCGTGTCATCCATGTAGCCGAAGCTGGTCGTAAAAACGACATCGGCTTTCTCGCCCTGAATGAGGCGGTCGATAATACGGGGAGAATCGGCCTCGGGCACCGACTCGATATAGACGGTTTCCAGCCAGGGGAGTTTTTGCTCGGCGAACTTACGGCCTACATCATGGGCATGGGACCATCCATAGTCTCCCACCGGCCCCACATAAATAAAGCCGACTTTCAGCTTTTTGACGGGTGGCTTCTCCTCGAGAGCTTTGACTTTCTCTGTAAGCTCGTCAACTCTCTTTGTTAATTCGCTTATTTGTTTAGTTAACTCTTCAATCTTTTTAATTAGTGAACTAACATCTTCTTGTGGAGCACAAGAGAATGTCAAAAAAACTGCAAAAATTAAAAAAATGGACAAAAAAACGCGTTTGATCATGTTCCACTCCTTTTTTTATTATATTATTACTCTAAATGAATCCCCCCCAATTCCAATTGACGAAAATACTGCACTATAAAGACAAAGGATTACAGCGTCAAGCGAAAATCACGCTATCCTTATTCAAAATTTATTTTTCCTCAGTGGCCGGCAAAGCAAGTCATTTGCGATAGGGGCTTGATTTAGATCACCAAATTCTTGCCGCCGATTTCTAAAGATTCACTCTTGACCCGGTCCGATCTTTGAATATACTATGACCTGGATTTTCCTCGCAAGCGGTTCATCATTGGTATATTCTGATGCGAATGTGTTTGACCTGGAGGCATGTTGATGCTTGTAAAAAAACAATCGGTTGTTGTGGTTCTCAGCTTTTTGATGGCGATGGCAGTCGTTTTTGCGCAAAACGGTTTTGCAGCCGCCAAACCGTTTGTTTTTGGATTGCTTATGGTTGGGCCCCACGATGATCAAGGGTCAAGCCAGGCACATTATGAAGGTGGCAAATATGTCGTCGAAACTGTAGCCGGAACGAAGATGATTTTCATTGACCGGGCCAACCCGACCGATCGCCCGGAAGTGACGATTACCCAGATGGTGGATGATATGGTGGAGAAAGGTGCCAAATTGGTCATTGCCAACTCGGTTGATATGCAAGATGGCATCCGAGAAGCGGCTCTGAAGCATCCAAAGATAAAATTTGTACAAATCGCCGGAGATGATGTACTTACCGCAAAGGCACCTAAAAATCTTGGTAACTTAATGGGCCGCATGGAATATGGCAAAATGATGGCCGGATTCGCGGCTGCTCTAACCACCAAAACAGGAAACATCGGTTATATCGGTCCGCTAGACAATGAACAAAGCCGCCGGCTGGCATCTTCCTGTTATCTGGGTGCCAGATATGCCTGGACGGATGTGCTCAAAAAAGACCCGAAGGACTTCAAATTTCATGTGACGTGGATCGGTTACTGGTTTAATATCCCCGGCGTAACAAAGGACCCGACCCAGGTCTCCAATGATTATTTCAATAATAATTTCGATATCGTCATATCCGGTATTGGGGCAACCGAAATCCCGGTCATTGCCAAACAAATAAGCGAAAAAGGAAAAACAGTAAGAGCGATACCCTATGATAATGCTGCCGCCTGCGAAGGCATGTCAGATGTCTGTCTTGGCGTACCATTTTTTCACTGGGGCCCGGGCTATGTAGATTTTGTTAAAGCTGCCAAGTCCGGTAAATGGAAACGCAAGTGGATCTGGCTGAAACCGAACTGGAAAGATATCGGCAATCCCGCTGCCACTTCCGTTGGCTTCGTTGCCGGTCCGGCGCTTTCGGCGTCTGCAACAA
>JASFIX010000623.1:0-3178 GCA_050122435.1 Desulfobacterales bacterium | reverse complement strand
ATGCAAAAACGCCAACCGGTGATACCATTAATGATTATTTGCCGTATCTGGTTGAAAACGAAGTTCCCATTGGGGTCTGAATTCCGTGCGCCAAAGCTCGTCAGGTCGACGAGGCAAAATTTTTCTCAAATATGGCCCTGGACGGTGGACCCCATTTAATTGATCTCGCCGCTGAAGGCAAAGTATTTAATTTCTAATTGCAATGGCAACTGTAAAGCTGCCACAAAAGTTAATAAGTAAAGAACGTCCCTAGTTTTGTTACAAATTGAGATGGGGTTTTATTTTTTTATACGTGTCCCGAAGGCACCGTTAAAGAATTGGGGGGACAAAATGAACAATCAGATAAAGCAGCTGGATGCGTGTTTGTCTATCCAAGACGATCATCTTTTCATCGAACGGTGCGACAGCGTTGATCTGGTGAGCGAATTTGGATCACCGATTTTTGTGCTGTCCGAAGACCAGTTGCGCCGCAATGTTCGTGAGTTTCAAAGCGCATTTGAAAAAGGGTGGCCGGACGGCCCCGTAAAGGTTATGCCGGCGGCCAAGGCCAACTGGATTGCGGCGATCCAGCGGATTTTAGCGGATGAAGGTTGCGGCTGCGATATTTACTCAGCCGGTGAGTTGTCGATGGCGTTAGAGGCCGGCGTTGAACCCAAATTTATATCCGTCAACGGGGTTGCCAAAGATGATGCGCATATCTACCGCAGCATTCAAGCAGGTGCACGCATTACCATCGATAGTATTGAAGAAGTTGATGTGATCGAAAAGGCGGCCAATGAACTTGATCGGATTGCCAAGGTGCGCTTACGATTAAAGCCGATAATCTCCGGATTTACGAATCACAGTGATTTTGTGGCCGAGGGACTGGTCCCTACCGATCTTGCCGCCATGATCTATAAAGGCGGGCTGTCTTTCGAACAAATCCTATCAATTGCACCCCGAATCCTTAAGATGAAAAACGTCGAACTGGTGGGCTTTCACCAGCATCATGGCCGCCATGATCGCTCAGCCCGCTACTGGGAAGAACAAATGAAGGCCTTTGCAAGGGAGATCGGAAAAGTCAGCAAGGCGCTTGGCGGTATTCAGCCCGGAGAAATCGATATTGGCGGCGGTTTTGCCATCCCGCGCGATCCATTTAACGCGGTCACCGATTACAGTGAACCGTTGCAACTGGCCGCCTTGCATGCGCTATCAAAAGGGCTAAATTTATTGGGTTCGGATACGCGCTACAAGGTGCTTTCCAGACTGGTCGATAGCCTCATTATCACAAAACCGAATCAAACGCCCGCACCCACCATTCAGGACTATGCAACCGCGTGTACCCAAACGCTGCGGCAGGAACTGCCCGGGCAAGGCATCAAGATCGAAGGGCTGATGCTCCAAGTTGAACCGGGACGATCGATGCATGGCAATACGGGTATTCACCTGACAACGGTAAGAAACATCAAAACCATGCGAGAGCCCATCCCCTGGAATGTGGTGATAGTAGACACTACTGAGTTCTGGTTCACCGGCGGACGCTATGAGCACCATCTACATGATTATGTATTTGCCAACAAAGCCTCGGCAAAAATGATCGACAAAGCCGACATCATCGGCCGCAGCTGTTATGGGGACCGGTTGATGCCGACCGTTCCGGTTCCGGAAGTGAAAGTAGGGGACATTCTGGCGTTGCTCGATACGGGCGCCTATCAGGAGGTGTCGATGAGCAACTTCAATGCGATGCCGCGGCCGGCGACTGTGCTGGTTACCGGTGACCGGGCCTCGGTAATTCGCCGCCGCGAAACGGAAGAAGATGTTTTTCGACGCGATATAATACCAGACCACTTGAAACACGAAAAGACGGAAGTGCCGGCTGAGCAGGCCGTTGCTCAAAATTAGACACGGAGGAAAGATCATGGAAATTGCAATCGTATTTTATATTATTCTGGCCGGTGTGATTATATATGTTGCAGGGCAGATCATCGTTAAGATTGTGATAGATCCTGTACAGGAGCTCAAACGCGTCATCGCCGAGATTGCATTTAAACTCATTTATTATTCACATGTCTATCGGCTTACATCTAGCGGGGACGATGAGGCCTCTGAAGAAGAAGCACAAAAAAGTGTCGATTCTGAGAAATTGGAACAGGCCGCAGATGAATATCGCAAGCTGGCATCCATGCTAAATGCCGGCTATCGTTTGGTACCCTTTTACGCATTTGCCAGGTGGTTGTTTTTTCTACCCAGAGAAGCCGATATTATGGAAGCCCGCAATTCCCTGCTGGAAATGTCGGAAGAGATTTTCGCCGCACCGAAATCATTCGTAATCTCAGAACGCCGCAAGAGTATTGAGAAGTTGCTGAAGGTTATATGATGTGCGCCAATTTCTATCTCAAAAAGGCATCTAACATCCAGCAAACTGATTCAAAATACTCGAATTCTAAAGGTTGAGCCCGTTACCCGTTAGCCCGTTTACCGTTAAAAATAAAATCAGAGATTTTCCCGATTTAAACGGGCTAAACTGGCTCAACGGGTCAACCTAAAAAGCAGTTATGAAACCGTTTTTAATTCGCGGTTGAGACAAGCCCGTCTTTGACCATGCCTTTTGACGCGCTTCGATATCCATAAATCGACCTTAAAAAATCGCTGCATTCATCACAAAACTTAAGCCCCCGTCCGTCGACAATGGCCCGCACATATCCCCGATAGCCGAATTTGTTAAATTCGCCCCTGCTCATGGGGCACAAAGCGCCATCCGGTGCCGGTTTGAAAGAGGCATGATCGGTTAAACCGAAATTATGGCCGACCTCATGCAGGGCTACCTTGGTGGTTCGATCGATAAACCGTTCAATTTCTTCTTCGGATTCCATCCGCCGGGGAGTCAATTTTTTGGTGGAAACAACGGCCACATCATTTTTAGGATTTTTCCCGCCGATAATCGAATTATAAAATTCATCTCCGTCGTCTATTTTTAGATCCGCATCCGTGATCCCCAGGGTATTTCCGATATATTCCTCTCCCAGTATCAGGGTCAGTAGCTGAGCATCGATGCTGTCAATCATCGGTGAATCATGATGTAACAGATCGATCTCACCGAGGATACCGGAAAAGGATTCCAGCAGATCGTCGCCGATTTTTTTGAGACTGCTGTATGTGATGTAGCTTCCGATACGAACCAGATTTAATTTGGATATAT
>JASFIX010000622.1:0-3178 GCA_050122435.1 Desulfobacterales bacterium | reverse complement strand
ACCGGCGTCGATGGGTTTATCGGGAATTTTAAAACCACCATCCAATCCAACGGTGACAATCAAGTCCTGGAACACGGCGTTACCCTGATCGCTTCAGGCGCCGAAGAATTTAAAACTGATGATTATCGATACGGCCAGGATCAGCGGGTGCTGACCGGCCTGGAACTCCAGAAGAAGATTTTGGACGCAGACGGGTTTGATTCCTGCCGCACGGCCGTATTTGTTCAATGTGTGGGTTCGCGAACCTCCCAGCGCCCTTACTGTTCGAAAGTTTGCTGCACCCAGTCCATCAAAAGCGCCTTGAGCCTGAAAGCTAAAAATTCCGCTGCGGATATCTTCATACTATACCGGGATCTGCGGTCCTACGGTCTTCGGGAGGATCTTTATCGCGAAGCTCGCGACCAGGGGATCAAATTCATTCGTTACGACAATGATAAAGATATCGGGGTCAGCAATACTGAAAATGGCCTGGAAATTCGGTTTTCGGATCGGGTGCTCAAGCGGCAAATGGTGGTTACCGGCGATCTTCTGGTCCTGGCCAGCGCGGTGGTGCCCGAAAAAAGCAACCCTCTGGCACAAATGTACAAAGTGCCTCAAAACGACGACGGTTTTTTTGCCGAAGCGCACGTCAAACTGCGGCCCAATGATTTTGCCACCGACGGCGTTTTCGTATGCGGGCTGGCGCATGCACCCAAGCCCATCGAGGAATCCATTTCTCAGGCCCAGGCGGCCGCATCCCGGGCGGTGACGGTTTTATCGGCCCTGGAGGTTTCGGTCAGCGGCACGGTGGCGGTAGTGGATCCCAGCTGCTGCAGCAACTGCGGGGTTTGTGTGGAGGTCTGCCCCTACTCGGCACCTCAATTTGTCGAGAACACCGGCAAAGCCGAAATTCAAGCCACCCTGTGTAAAGGCTGCGGGTTGTGTGTGGCTTCCTGCCGGTCAGGAGCCATTCATCTAAAAGGTTTCGACACCGGTCAAATCATGGCACAATTAAAAACGTGCTTGTTCGATGCAGCGCCGGCAGAAACGACGTTTAGTTAGATCGGTTGAGCCGGTTGCCCGTTAGCCCGTTTGCCGGTTAAAAGAAATAAAAGGATAGTATTACTTGTTTAACAGGCTCAACCGGCCCAACCGGCTCAATTGGCTAAACCAGCGAACCGAAGGGGAGCAATAATGAAAACCTTCACTGACTTAATTAATGAAGTTCAGAAGCCGGGGCTTTGCCATCGCTGCGGCGGGTGCGTGACCTTTTGCACGGCCATTAACTACGGCGCCCTGGAACTGGATGCCGAAGGCAAACCGCGTTATGCTGATGAAGCCAAATGCATCGAATGCGGCCTGTGCCATACCATCTGCCCGGAAATCGACGAACTGGATGCGGAAACCCGCAAAAGCGCAGGGTGGACTGCGCCCATCGGCCGCGTTCTGGAGACCGGCATTGCCCGGGCCACGAATCCCAAAATCCGCAAAAAGGCTACCGACGGCGGCGTGGTCACCGCTTTACTGGCCCACCTGTTCAGGCGCGGCCGCATCGACGGCGCCATTGTCTCCAAGCCGGCCGGCCCCTTTCAGCGGGTGCCCTTTCTGGCTGAGACTGAAAAAGACATCATCAGTGCTGCCGGGTTTTCATTTGACACCTCCCACGGCATGACCAGTTTCAGCGATTATTATTTAACTTATTCACAGATCAAAGAATTCGATCCCTTGATCAAAAAGGGGCTGCAGCGCGTGGCCTTTGTGGGCACCCCCTGCCAGATAAAAGCCGTACGCCGTATGCAGTCTCTGGGGATCATCCCGTCGGATTCGATAAAATTCTGTCTGGGGCTGTTCTGTTCGGGCAATTTTGTTTTCGGCAAAAAGGAACAGAAAAAACTGGGTGAGATCGGCGGATTTAAATTCAAGGACGTCAAAAAGATAAACATTAAAGAAGAGCTTATCGTACACCTCGAAAGCGGCAAGGAAAAAACCGTGATGCTCGATGAGCTGGAGTTCATGAAGCGTTTTGCCTGTTATTTCTGCCCGGATTATTCCGCCGAATACGCCGATATATCCTTCGGCGGCATCGGTTCCGAAGAGGGATGGACGACGGTTATTACGCGCACCCCTGTCGGCCGCGCGATTTTCGCCGACGCCAAAGCCAACGCCATTGAGGAACACCGACCGGACAATTTTCCAAAACTGGCAGCTCAGGTCCTTAAAAAAGTGCAGACCTGGTCGGCCCGTAAGAAAGAAGTGGCCGCTCAAAACCGCAAAGTGCTCAACAGAAAATTTCCCGGTATCAAGAAAGACTCTTGACTTTCTGCGAAACGAATTTTACTGATATTCTGCCAAGAAACGGAACGCGGTCAAATCCCCGTTTAACAAACTGCAAAGTAACCGAATAGCGACCTCACCTCACTCCGAAAGGTTGTCTGATGGTCGAGTATGTTGCCGCTGCACTGTTTGTCTATAGCGAAGACACGAAACATCTGATCGAGCCGGTGCAAAACAATTCCTCGGGCACCCGCATCACCCCTATTTCATTTGAGGTCTTAACCCAAACACCACAGGAACATCTTGAGGGCGTTGATCACGTGGTGGTTGCAGGATCTCTGGACATCATCAAAGAGATCTTGCGTTTGGCCATGAAATACCCCTTCAGCATCGGTATCATCCCAATTAGGAAACAAAAACATCTGATCAAGTTTTATGACCTTCCGAAGAACCCTGCCGCTGCCGTCGAACTCGCATTGCGCCAGGATGGCCGGACCATCGATCTGATAGTATGCAATGGGGAGATCATGTTGTTTAAGGCCGCCATTGGCCGTATCCCGTTTTTAGATACCCCGGCCACGGCAAGCTGGATTCAGGTATTGCTTAACGCGTTGAGAAAATTTGTCAGATTCAGACTTTACACTTTTCGATTCGGCACGGCCGGTAAGAGAGAGATAGATACCGCTGCCAGCGGTTGCATGCTCCTGCAGCATTCCAGGGGAAGCTTTGCCTCCCGGTTAATTTCCCATGATCATTCTTTCACAGACGGGATGGCATCACTGGTCATTTCTGCTCCCATCTCGATTATGGCGTATACAAAGTTGCTGCGGCAGGCCCTTAGATCATCCAAACGATTTCAAAAACTTCCCAGCTCCATCGGTTATATCAAAAGTCCTCAGATCGACATCGAGCCAAATAGCCAGCT
>JASFIX010000621.1:0-3187 GCA_050122435.1 Desulfobacterales bacterium | reverse complement strand
ACGCATCGTATCCCATTTCGGTCAAGACGGATTTTTAATCGGCATCAGCAGTATATTCTGGCGCGAATCCTGGAAATACGGTGAACGCGCTTTTCGCTACTGCAATCACGATGCCGGCCATGCCCTGGCCTGTGTCAGCTTTTCAGCCAATCTATTCGGGTGGAAAGTGACCTATTTAAACGCGCTGTCCGACGAGGCGATCCAGACCGTCTTGGGTTTTGATCAGATCCGCTTCCGCGAATTAGAAGAAGAACACACCGATTTTTTATGCTGGGTGCATCCGCTGACATCAGAGCACCTTCCCCGGAATGTGCCGGATCAAATCATATCTGAATTTGCCAATTTAAGCTTTGTGGGTAAGCCGGACCCATTGAGCCAGCAGGGTGTAAACTGGGAAATTATTTATCAAACGGCTCGCCTTACGCGCAAACCGGCCACTGCTGAAATCTCCGTGAAACTGGAAAATCGTCGATTTCCCAGTGATGAGCCCGGTCAGTTATCCGCAACGGAAACCATCCGGAATCGGCGCAGCGCAACCGATTTTGATCGAAACGGTTCCATCACCAGAAGCCAGTTTTTAGGCATGCTCGATAAAACCCGCCCACGAATGGATACCGCCCCGTTTGATGTCGAACTCATCGAAGCCTCAACCCATCTGCTTCTTTTTGTTCATAACGTGATGGGGGTTGCGCCGGGGCTTTATTTTTTTTGTCGGCAGAATGAGGATTTAGATGAAATAAAGCGCATTTCCCGCCCCGATTTCCTCTGGAAGGTGCTCGAAACCGATTTTCCGCTCTACCTTCTTTCAGAAGGCGATTACCGGCAGCAAGCCATGATGGTCAGCTGCCATCAGGATATTGCCGGGTCCAGCGCTTTTTCGCTGGGTATGATCGCAAAATTCAAAGATGTCATCACCACCGCGCCTTATCACTACCGGCATCTGTTCTGGGAAACCGGAATGATCGGGCAGGTGCTGTATCTGGAGGCAGAAGCCTGCGGTGCCAGAGGCACGGGGATCGGTTGTTTTTTTGATGATGCCGTTCATGAAATCATGGGCTTTAGCGACAATCTTTATCAAAGTCTCTACCATTTTACGGTCGGCAAGCCGCTTGAAGACCCGCGATTGACGACATATCCGCCCTACTATCACCTCAAAAACCGCTAAATTGGTTCCATAATACGCATCTTTTGGCCCGGAGCTTCGTTACGAGTCTGCGAAAAATGCTCACGTACTAACGTGTACGCTCCACTTTTTCACAGCCTCGCGTCTTGCTCTGAACCAAAACCTACGTATTCTGAAACCAATTTTATAATTATGAAAAACGTAAAAACCCGGCTTACGTCTTACCCTGTTGAACACATTAATTTATTCAATCAAGATGTGAAATCCCGCTTTTAAGCGGGGAACTAAAATCTAACTGTTTTGAAACGAGTTTTGGGGTTTAAAACATTGCAACCGGATGCTGGAGTAACTATGTTATTCGTATTGTTTTTATCAAGAATCGAATGCGTTCGAAAAATAACTTCGAAATTCCATGCTCGATATTCGATCGGAGAAGACGATGGCTACTAATCAGCTAATAAACGAAAAAAGTCCGTATCTTTTACAGCATGCCCATAACCCGGTTGACTGGCACCCCTGGGCTGAAGAGACATTTGACCTTGCCCGCAAGCAAAACAAACCAATCTTTCTTTCCATTGGCTATGCCACCTGCCACTGGTGTCATGTTATGGAAAAAGAATCGTTTGAAGACGAGACAGTTGCCGGGCATTTAAACGAGACCTTTGTCAGTATTAAGGTCGACCGTGAGGAACGACCGGATATCGATGCGGTATACATGGCCGTCTGCCAGATGTTAACCGGAAGCGGCGGCTGGCCGTTAAACCTGTTCCTTACGCCCGACAAAAAACCCTTTTTCGCAGCCACCTACATCCCCAAAAACAACCGATCCGGCCGCGCCGGTCTTATCGAACTTTGCCAGCAGGTCGGCAACCTCTGGGCATCCCAAACGGATAAAGTGCATTCCTCAGCTGACAGCATTGCGGCAACCCTGGACCGTGCCTTTACCTTTTCAGCCGCCGATGAACCTGGTGAATCTTTGCTGGATCATGCCTTTGAGCTGACCTGGCAAGGTTACGATTCCAAATTTGGCGGGTTCGAAGGCGCCCCCAAATTTCCGACGCCACACCGCCTGCTCTTTTTGCTGCGCTGCTACCACCGTACCGGCGATGCTAAAGCATTAAAGATGGTCGAGAAAACGTTGACCGCCATGCGGTTGGGTGGAATTTGGGACCACGTCGGCTATGGTTTCCACCGCTATTCTACAGATAAGGAATGGTTGCTGCCCCATTTTGAAAAAATGCTGTATGACCAAGCCCTTATCGCCCAGGCCTGTTTAGAAACTTACCAGATCACCAAAGATGACGCTTATGCTCAAACTGCGGATGAAATCTTTAGCTATGTCTTAAGGGATATGACATCTGCTGAAGGTGGATTTTTCTCGGCAGAAGATGCCGACAGTGAAGGCGAAGAAGGTAAATTTTATGTGTGGACGCTTGACGAATTCAGAAAGGTATTGGGGGATGGGCATTCGGTGACATGGGAAAAAATATTGAACCTGGAGCCGGATGGCAATTTTTTCGACGAAGCCAGCAGGCAAAAAATCGGCGCCAACATCCTTCATCTGGATAAATCTCTGAGTCAATGGGCCGAGGAATTGAATCTGACGGAAAAAGAGATCAATACCCAATGGGCAAAAATCCGCAAAAAATTGTATCAATATCGCGAGGATCGGATTCATCCGCTAAAAGATGATAAGATACTGACCGACTGGAACGGCTTGATGATGGCTGCCTTTGCCCTGGGCGCTCGAATTCTCAACAACCCCGACTATGCCCGGGCGGCTGAAAAATCCGCCCAGTTCATCCTGACAAAAATGCGCGATGAACGCGGCCGACTTTTTCACCGCTTCAGAGACGGTGAGCTCGCCGTTGAAGCCCAGGCCGCCGATTATGCCTTTCTGATCTATGGCCTGCTCAATTTATACCAGTCAACTTTTAATCTGACTTACGCTGAAGAGGCGGCCGCCCTTCAAGAAAAAATGTTACAGGATTTCCGGGATCCGGATGGCGGTGGTTTTTTTTCCACAGCCCATGAAAGCGAAGCGCTTCCGGTACGGCCCAAGGA
>JASFIX010000620.1:0-3189 GCA_050122435.1 Desulfobacterales bacterium | reverse complement strand
ATAATAGCCGATATCCGGGCCGATGGTGCCGGCACCGATGATGGCAATTTCATCCGGCAACGATCTTGAGGGTTCAATCAGCAAAGGGTTCAATGCCGTTTGATAGAGCTTTTTTTCAGCGTTCATGATTACGATTCCTTTCCGCTAACTGGTTTCAAAGTAGGTTGAGGCGCGTGATTATTTTTTCAAACGTGATGAGTTATTATGCAAAATTTTAAATCAGAAAAAACGGGTAAAAGCAAAAAAAAGTATAAATTTTACAGCCGATAATTTCCTTGACACATTTTTGTATACCGTATACAGAAGTGTGTCAAGCCGGATTAAGCACCCATTTCTAAAAAGCCAAAGGGCTCATTCAACGCCCGGCCTTTTTTATTTTTATGATCGTAACTTCGCAATTACACAGGTGTTTTGAGATTCTGCGAGATTATGCATATCCATTCTTGCCATTCCATTAAAACTCCACCAAAGTTTTATTTGCGATAGCAATGTGAAAAACGAGGAGGACACAACATGAAAGTTTTAGTCAGTGACAATCTCGGAGAAGCGGGCATTAAGATGTTTGAAGATGAAGAGGGATTTGAAGTGGATGTGAATACCGGTCTCGAGCCCGATGAACTCAAGAAAATCATTGGAGACTATGATGCACTGGTGATCCGCAGTGCCACCAAGGTTACGGAGGAGCTTTTGGAAGCCGCCAAAAAACTCAAGGTGGTGGGCCGCGCTGGAATCGGTCTGGACAATGTCGATATACCGGCTGCCACCAAGCGGGGCGTTCTGGTGATGAACACACCCACGGGTAATGTTGTTACCACTGCTGAACATACGATTGCCATGATGATGGCGCTGACTCGCAACATTCCCTGGGGCACCTCTACATTGAAAGACGGAAAATGGGAAAAGAAAAAACTGCAGGGAAGGGAAATTTACAATAAAGTACTCGGGATCATTGGTTTAGGTAAAATCGGATCCATTGTCGCTGACCGTGCCCGAGGGTTAAAGATGCAGGTCATTGTTCACGATCCTTATATTCCAGATGAGCAGATCGAAAAGGCCGGGTTTGAAGCGGTATCTGTAGAAGATTTATACCATAGAGCCGATTACATCACAGTGCATGTGCCCAAGCTAAAGGATACGCTGGGGCTCATTAACAAAAAAGCATTCGACCAAATGAAAGACGGCGTCATGATTATTAACTGTGCTCGCGGCGGAATTGTCGATGAAGCCGATCTGAATGACGCCCTGAGATCGGGCAAGGTGGCCGGTGCTGCTCTGGATGTCTTTGAGACAGAGCCTCCCGGGATTTGTCCGCTGTTTGATATTGATCGGGTGATTTGTACGCCCCATCTGGGCGCTTCGACTCTGGAAGCCCAGACCAATGTGGCCGTGATGGTAGCAGAACAAATTATTGCTTATCTAAGAGATGCGACAGTTATCAATGCCGTCAATGTTCCACCGGTCAGTGGCGATTTGCTTGTAAAACTGAACCCCTATTTAACTCTTGCAGATCGTATGGGCTGTTTGCTGGCTCAGCTTGCTCAGGGGGCGGTGAAAGAAATTTTAATCGAATATGCCGGCCATTTTGACGACCTGGATCTCTCGCCGGTCACCACGGCCGTTTTAAAAGGATTGATGACCCCCATGATCAAGGATGATGTCAACTTTGTCAACGCACAGATCCTGGCCAAAGAACGCGGAATTAAAGTTACTGAAGCCAAAATTACCGAGTCCGAAGAATATGTTAATCTAATTACCGTCAATGCGGTTTCTGAGGAAGGTAAAAACAAGGTTGCGGGAACGATATTTGGTCGCAAAAATCCACGGGTGGTCGACATTAACAATTTTCGCCTCGAATTGGAACCCGTGAATCGTTTTGTCTTGATCCACAATCATGACAAACCTGGCGCCATCGGCAGTATCGGAACCCTTCTGGGCGAGCACAATATCAATATCAGTCGAATGCGGGTGGGCCAGGAAGAGGGCTCCGACAAGACCATAATTTTTCTGCGCACCGATATGCCGATATCGGAAGATGTGATTGAAAAGATAAAAGCATTGCCCCTGATAATCAGTGTGGCATCTTTTGAACTTTAACGAGTTTCGTGTTGCGCGTCGCGTGTTGCGAGCTGGTATACTGACATAACGGGATTAATGCATCATTAAAGATGGTAAGGAACTGAACTGTGAGCAAAAGCAAAAGAAGATTATTACTGGGAAACGAAGCCATCGCGCGCGGTTTAATCGAAAGCGGATGTGCTATAGCGACATCTTATCCGGGAACACCGGCTTCTGAAATTCTCGCCGCGGTGGCCTATTTTCAAAACGAAGAATCGCTTTGCATGCATACCCAGTGGGCGGTTAACGAAAAGGTTGCCTTCGAGATTGCCTATGCGGGGTGCCAGACTGGCCTGCGTGCCGCGGTGAGTATGAAGCAGGTGGGTTTGAATGTGGCATCTGATCCGCTCATGAGTGCCGCCTATATGGGAATCAACGGCGGGTTTGTTATCGTCACTGCCGATGATCCCGGCCCCCACTCTTCACAAACTGAGCAGGACAGCCGGTTGATGGCCATGTTTGCCAAGATACCGGTGCTGGATCCGGATTCGCCGCGCCAAGCCAAAGAAATGATGGGGGTTGCTTATGAATTATCTGAAGCCTTTCAAACCCCCGTGATGGTAAGACCGACCACCCGGGTGTGCCATTCCCGGCAGGATATTTCGCTGGGGTCCATTCCAAAAAACAAACGCCAGGCACAATTTGAGAAAAATCCGGCCCGCTGGGCGGCAACCCCGAAATTCCGGCTGCAGCTACACAGGGAGTTGGAAGAAAAACTGGCCGCCATTGCAAAGTACCGTTCGACAGCGCCAAAAAAGCTTAATCCCAAAGCCAAATCCGGTAAAGTGATTATCGCCTCCGGTGTGGCGGCGGCGCATACCAAAGACATTTTGAAAGAATTGAAAATCTGGTCGAAAATTCCTTTTTATCAGGTTGTCCAACCGTTTCCGCTGCACAGCAAATTTATCGAACATATTATCGCTGGCTATGAAGATGTTTTGGTTATCGAAGAAACCATGGGTGTAATTGAAATGCAATTGGCCGACCGCTATCGTATCAAAGGCAAATTATCGGAAACAGTGCCAAGGGTCGGCGAACTTAGTCCTGAAAAGATCCAGGAAATTGTCAGCAAAT
>JASFIX010000619.1:0-3191 GCA_050122435.1 Desulfobacterales bacterium | reverse complement strand
ATTGCGATCGCCCAGGCTGCCGTCATCATTGACAAAATATTTGGGAACCAGAAACAAGGAGAGGCCTTTGGTTCCCGCGGGGTCGCCTTCAATGCGTGCCAGAACAGGGTGGATAATGTTTTCGGCCAGATCATGTTCACCGTTGGTAATAAAGATCTTGTTGCCGCTTAATGCGTAGCTGCCGTCCGAATTTTTTATGGCAGTGGTGGAGAGCGCCCCGACATCGGAGCCGGCCTCAGACTCGGTGAGCAGCATCGTTCCTCCCCATTCAGCCGAAGTCAACTTCCTGACGTATGTCTTTTTTTGTTCCGGAGTGCCGTATAAATGGATCATGTTGGCGGTGCCGTTTCCCATTGTGGCATAACAAAATAGCGGCCAGTTCGCACCCATAAAATATTCAGCGGCTGCAGCGCCCACAAAAGTCGGCGCACCCTGACCCCCCATTTCGGCTGGGACGCCGAGATTGTTCCATTCCCCTTCTTTAATCAGTTCATACACCCGATGAAAGCTCTGGGGCACTTTGACGGTCCCGTTTTCATATCGAATTCCCTCGGTGTCTCCTTCGGCCAGCAGCGGCAACAGCTCCTTTATGGCCAACGCCCGGGCTTCGTTGAGGATCAAGTTACATGTTTTTTTGTTAAATTCCTGATACATTTCATGATCGAGGATATCCGCACAATTTATTTGTTCCCAGATGACAAAATCCTGGTCACGTCTATCCACCAGCTGTTGTGCCATGATTTTAAAAGCTCCTTTCTTTACGTTCGCCGGTTGACTGCAGACCGACTTTGGCCGTATTGCGTATGGGCGAATTAATGTATAACGTGTAGTATGCTACACGTGAATATACCTAAATATATTAGAAAAAAATGTCAATAATAAATTATTTTTTTCTTGACATTTTTTTGAGCGTTGGATTAATTGATGATCATATCGACAAGATCACTTGATAATCTGGCGTCTCGCCGCCATAATTGCTTTCGGGAAAAAAAATGAAAATCGGCTCCGTAGTTAAACGCACCGGTGTTCCCAAAGAAACCATTCATTTTTACATTCGTGAAGGGTTACTTCGCAAGCCCCGCAAATCCGGGGTCAATATCGCAGATTATACCGAAAATCACGTCAAACAAATCCTGTTTATCAAGGAGCTGCGGGACAATTTTTATTTTCCGATTCCTTTGATCAGGAAAATTGTCCGCAAAGTCAAAAAGCAACCCTCTTCTGATCAGGCTTTTTTTGAACTTCATGGCAAATATTTTCGTCCGGCAGACCGGCTGCTTAATGCAGAAATTGTCGGAAGGGACGAATTTCACGAAACCACCGGCCTGGGTCGTAAATGGATCCAAAAAGCCGAAGAATGGGGACTCATCGAGCCGCAAGTGCAAGACGGACAACCCGTATATTCACTGGATGATATCGCTATCGGCAAATTGATGGTTGATATGGACCGTATCGGTTTTGGTCCCAAAGATGGTCACGACCCCGAGGATCTGCGCTACATTGCCGATTTCGTCAAGGAGTTTGTGGTAAACAGTTTTAAGAAATATTATCAGACGAATCTGGAAAAATTGTCCGCGGCGGATTTTGACCAAAAGCGCGACCAGTTCCATGAAGTCATCAGCCTTTTTTTCTACCATCTGTATCGCAAATTTGCCCGGCAAGCCATCCACCAGCTGCTTGAATCCGATGACAACGATTAAATACGATGATCGAGCTTTTTCCCAACATATTTTATGTTCCCGGGCAAAATAATTCACGTTATCCTTACTGCGCATGCCTGTATCTAAAGGGCCAAAACATGCGCGTGCTGATCGATGCCGGTATGGGCGCCAGCCATCTTGCACCGGTAAAAAAGCAGGGCATTGACATTTTGATCTTGACGCACTGCCATATCGATCATCGGCTGACGCGCAGAGAGATTCCGGATGTGCCGGTCTGGTGCCATGAGGCCGATGCCACTTTTTTAAATGATCGCAATCTTTTTTATACTGCCATTGGCTTGCCGCGAAGCGGATTGAACCTGGCCGGACACCTGGGCTATACCGCTGGTATGTTCGGAATCGAAATCAGTCATTACCTCGATGACGAAGATCGCATCGACCTGGGGGGCATCACTCTCGAAACGATCCATACTCCCGGGCACACGCCGGGTCATCTCGCTTTTTTCATCCCTGAAGCCGATCTCCTTTTTGCAGCAGATGTGGATCTGACCTCCTTTGGTCCCTTTTATGGGCACGACTTTGCTGACATTGACGATTTTCTCCGATCCATTGAGAGGCTAAAGCAGCTAAATGCCGGCATTGTCGCTACAGGTCATTCCGGTCCTTTTAATGCTCAGGTCATGGAAAAATTTGATGCTTACGAAGAAATTATTTATCGACGAGACCGGCTGATACATGAACAATTAACACAACCAAGGACGCTTGATGATTTTCGAGGCCACAATCTCATATTTCGAGCCTATCCCGATTTTCCGGACTTGATCCGCTGGTTTGAGCTCGTCCACATTGAAAAGCATCTTGAACGACTAAAAACTATGGGAAAAGTTCGATACAAAGATGGTAAATGGTCGCTAACCACAAGTTGATCTCTGAAATTGCCCGCATATCGCCACAGAGACCGTTTGCGCAAACAGCGGCTCAGCGGCGGATGGAAGATCGCGAGGAGAAAGCAATGGTGCAGAAGACTTATCAATCCGGAGAAAGCTATCATTATCCCCTGATTATCAAAAAATTGCTCAACACCCCCTTGATCTATTCGCCCGACAGGGAAATCGTCTACGATGACAAGAATCGTTATACTTATCGAACGTTGAATGAGCGTATAAATCGATTGGCAAATGGCCTGAATACCTTAGGTGTGACCACGGGAGATATCGTTGCTGTTTTTGATTATGATAGTCATCGCTACCTGGAATGTTTTTTCGCCATTCCAATGATGGGGGTGGTGCTTCAAACGATAAACTGGCGGCTGTCGAGTGATCAGATTCTTTACACCCTCAACCACGCAGAGGCCAAGGTCATCATTTTCCATGCTGAGTTTCTTCCTATTCTGGAAAACATCAGAGAACGATTGGAAACGGTTAAAAAGTTTGTCGTCATCGAAGCGGACGACGATGTTGCAGTCCATAGTTTAAACGGGGATGCGGCCTATGAGCAATTGTTGCAATCCGGATCAACTGAATATGAATT
>JASFIX010000618.1:0-3194 GCA_050122435.1 Desulfobacterales bacterium | reverse complement strand
CAAACAGCTCAGTCAGGACAGAAATACCCAAAAACTGAAACCGGTAATTGACAAACAGCCGCCGGATCAAATTAATCTTTCAGCCGAGGGCAAACGCAGGGCCATACTTGATCGGGTCGCACAGGATATTTTAAATAAAATTTCTCACTATGGTTCAAAGAGTGAATTGACGACTCAAGAACAAAATCAGTCCCGGGACAATATAAGAAACAGCCTTGATCCGGACGGCAAAAAGGAAACCGCATTTGTATATAATGTGATCGACGACCTTAATAAAAAAACAACGACCGCGTTATCTGTCAAAGACACAAAATTTCTGATTGACCGGCTCGAACAATTGGCCAAAGACGCGGTTGAAAAGGAAGCTGACCTTTAACCGTCAGCAACAGTATATGAGTCAGGAGGGCTCATTAAACCAAAGGAGGGCATCATGTTACCTGCTATTGGAGAAGCCGCCATGCAACAAACGGTGCGCGCAAATTATGATAGCGAGATGTATGACCAGCAGATCGCTGTCAAGAAAAGCGATCAAGCTAAAGGCAAAAGACCTGTTGAAAAAACAGAAGACAGTTCGAGTCCCGAAATGAATCTAAAAAAAGAGGAAGAGACGATTCGTAAAAACAAAATGGAAGACAATGGCGAGATCATTGTCGAAGAGTATAACGAAAACGGGGAAATTGTTCGCAAAACCCCGCCTGGATACGTACTGGGAAGTGAAATGGCTTAACTAATCATCAAGCAGTATCTGCCATTTCATTAATAATTGTAATAGGTTAACCGGTCGAATAATCATATTTAAACCGGGTCAATCCACCCCCTGGGGGGTGATTGGCACTCGTATATCCTCACGCCCTGCCCTTCAGATCGCACAGATTTTCAATTCTTCCAGGTTTTACGAACCTTAACCCCCTTCTTTGCCAGAAAGGACTTGATTTCGGTTATCGTATAGGTCCCATAATGGACCATGGAAGCAATTAATGCTGCATCGGCTTTGGCCCCAGTGAGTACATCGCGTAAATGTTCGGGCGTACCGGCACCACCGGAGGCAATCACCGGAATATCGACATTTTCAGAAATCATCGTCGTCAGATTCAGCTCATATCCGTCTTTGGTTCCGTCAGCATCAATCGAATTCAAGCAGATCTCTCCGGCGCCGAGTTTTTGAGCTTCGGTAGCCCAGTTCAGCGCATCAATACCCATGGGCGTTCTTCCGCCGTTGATATAAATCTCATAACCCGACGGCGTTTTTTCGTTCCGGCCCACGAACTTTGCATCCATGCCCAGAACGATACACTGGCTGCCAAATGCTTTGGCGCCCTGTGCGATGATATCAGGAGTTTTTACTGCCGCACTATTGACGCTGACCTTTTCGGCGCCGGCCAAAAGCACCTTTCGCATGTCTTCAACTGTCCGAATTCCGCCCCCGACGGAAAAAGGGATAAAAATAGTTTCTGCAACCCGTTTGACAACATCCAGCATGATATCCCGCTTTTCATGGGATGCTGTAATGTCGTAAAAAACAATTTCATCAGCTCCGGCCTCGTAATAGAGCCGGGCCATGTCAACCGGATCACCAATGTCCACATTATTTTTAAACTTGATGCCCTTGGTGGTCTTGCCTTCACGCACATCCAGGCATGGTATAATTCGTTTGCTCAACATGTTTCTTCCTTCGATCTAAATAAGATTTTAAATTCTTTTTGAGGCCCATGTGCTCATCAACAGCGGGGGTGCCTTATCAGGTTGTCCGGTTGAGCCAGTTGAGCCGGTTGGGCCCGTTCAATATTGGACGCCATCAAATTATATTCTTTCGGGCCAACGGGACAACGGGCAAACGGGCTAAACCGACTAGGGTTTCCATTTGCAAAAGTTATCCAGTATCTTCAAGCCGGCCGGTCCGCTTTTCTCAAGGTGAAATTGAGTCGAAAATAAATTATTTAACCCGACAATCGAGGCAAACGAAATCCCATAATCCGTTACGGCAATCACGTTGTCGGGGTCCTGCGGGTCCGGATAATAGCTGTGCACAAAATAAAACTCATCGTCTGGTCTCACACCGGAAAGCAGCGGATGGGATTTTACAATGTGAATACCATTCCAGCCCATGTGCGGAATTTTTAGCTTTTGGCCATCTTCTGATTGATGCTCAGGCGCAAAGGCACGCACGGTCCCTTCTAAAATCCCGAGGCACGAAGTGGAATTTTCTTCGCTATGTGTCAGAATAATCTGCGAACCCAGGCAAATCCCCAGAATGGGTTTCCCCTCGGCAAATGCTTCTTTGATGACAACATCCAGCCTTGAACCTTGCAGACTTTCCATAGCCGCTCCTGCGGCGCCTACTCCCGGAAAAATAATCCGCTCCGCCGCTTTGATCTCATGAACATCTTTGGTGATCGCACAAGCAAAACCAAGATGGGAAACCGCCCGGAATACGCTCGCAAGATTGCCAGCATCATAGTCAATAATTGCAATCATTTTTCAGAAACCTCTTTTTCCATCTTTCTAAACCGCTTTTCAAACACTTTAATCGCACCGGACAGAGCGGTTTCAGGGTGGATCTTTAAAAGCCGGGCCAAATTAACCAGAGAAAATAACAAGTTGCCGAAATCATTTGATATTCGATCTGATTGCGCGTTCGCTATGCTGTACTTAAGCTGATCGAATTCAGAATTCAGCTTATCCAAAAGCCTTTCACGATCTTCCCATTCAAATCCGCTGCGCGCTGTGCGTTCACCAATCCGATAAGCTCGCATTAACGCCGGCAGGTTTATCGGCACCGAATCAAGGATCGATTCTTTATCAGACTGTTTTTTTTCATTCTGCTTGATTTGATACCAATTTTGTCTGATCTGATCGGTGTTATCAATCCGGGCGGTACCAAAGACATGGGGATGACGCCGGATCATCTTTTCTGTGATGTCCAGCGCAACATCGTAGATTGAAAAGTGGCCTGTTTCATGAAACAAGTAGGTGATAAAAACAATATGAAATAATACATCCCCGAGCTCTTCACGCACTTCTTCAGCATGGTTTGACTCAATGGCATCGGCAAGCTCATACATTTCCTCTATCAGATAGATGAGCATGCTTTTAGGGGTTTGCTTTTTGTCCCAACGGCATCCGGGCTCGCCCCGCAAGGATTCAACCAGCGTTATCAGGGCTTTTATAGGGTCTTTTTCTGATTTTATTTGGGA
>JASFIX010000617.1:0-3200 GCA_050122435.1 Desulfobacterales bacterium | reverse complement strand
ATGAAAGACTGTATCCGGGCTACTCATATCCGTGTTCGACGATTTGACGATGATGTCATGATTGAAGCCTATATCCGTTAGTTGGCAGTTGTCGGTTGTATGTTGCCAGATAATAATTATATTGGAATTGGTGTTCATCCGTCAGCGGCGGAATAAACATCAATTCAGCTACTAAAGGTCTTGCCGACGGGCGACGATCACAGGACAACGGACAAAAATATGTTTACTGGAATCATTGAAGGTCTCGGAACCATTGACGTCATACGGCCGGCCGGCCAGGGGAAACGCCTGACGATTGAAGCAGATTATGCCCTAGATCAAACTAAAATCGGCGATAGCATCGCCGTAAACGGAGCCTGTCTAACGGTTGTAAAAATTAGCGGCTCACTGTTTGAAGTAGATCTTTCACCCGAGACCCTGGCTACGTCCACTTTTGGTAAAGCCAAGCAAGGCGACCGCCTAAACCTTGAACGGGCTATGCGATTGTCCGATCGGCTTGACGGGCATCTGGTTCTGGGTCACGTTGATGGTATCGGCATCATTAATCAGCAAGAGAAACTGGGAAATGTCATTGGAGTTACCATCGCCGTGCCGGAGGCCCTTTCGCAATTTATGATCCACAAAGGCTCGGTTGCCATAGATGGCATCAGTTTGACCATCAACAGCGTGGCGCCCAAAAGCTTTACGGTCAGCATTATCCCGCATACCGGCCGATTAACGACCATTGGAATGAAACAAAAGGGGGACCCGGTAAATATTGAAACCGATATGATCGGCAAATATGTCGAACGCTTTTTACGGGGCGAATCGATGCCTGGCGGCGAAAAAACGACGGCATCCCCCGGTATCGATATGGAATTCTTAGCCAAATCAGGATATCTTTAGGATTCTATTGGAGTGATGGAGTATTGGAGTTCTGGAGTAATGGTAAAGTGCTGGATTATTTTTTACAACACTCCAATGCTCCACCACTCCAGTACTCCTTGATCATATTAGTTAAATCATTTTAGCAGGCTTGGATTTACTTTACATTAGGTTTTAGCCTTACGAAAAAACATTTAGGAGATCAATAACCCATGCCACATCTGACAATTGAACAAGCCATTCGAGATATTAAAGATGGCAAGATGGTCATCCTGGTGGATGATGAAGATCGTGAAAACGAGGGCGACCTATGTATGGCGGCTGAAAAGGTGACTCCGGAAGCCATCAACTTTATGGCAACTTATGGCAGAGGCCTGATTTGCCTTGCGATGACCGCAGAGAAATGCGATGCGCTGGATTTACCCCCGATGGTCGACAATAATACCTCACCCTTTGGGACTGGTTTCACAGTGTCGATAGAAGCCCGTTGCGGTGTGAGTACCGGTATTTCAGCGCATGACCGTGCCACCACCATATTGACGGCCGTTGCCAAAGATTGCCAACCACGGGACCTGGTGCGGCCGGGTCATATATTTCCGCTAAGGGCCAAAGACGGCGGGGTGATTGTACGGGCCGGGCAAACAGAAGGCTCGGTGGATCTTGCCCGTTTGGCCGGGTTGACATCCTCAGGTGTGATTTGTGAAGTTATGGACGAAGACGGGACAATGGCCCGGATGCCGGCGCTGGAAAAGTTCAGTGAAAAACACGGGGTTGGGATTTGTACCATCGAAGATCTCATTGAATACCGCATGCGGACGGAGTCCTTTGTTCACCGATCCGCGGAAACAATGATCCCCACCTCGCTCGGCGGTGAATTGAAAGCCGTTGTTTATGAAAATGATATCGATAATCTTCTACATATTGCCATGGTTAAAGGCGAGATTGATTCTGAAAAACCGGTACTGGTGCGGGTGCATTCCGAGTGCCTGACCGGAGACATTTTCGGTTCTCTACGATGCGACTGCGGGCCACAGCTGCACCAAGCCCTGCAAATGATCGAACAGGACGAAAGCGGTGTTTTGCTATATATCCGTCAGGAGGGTCGCGGAATCGGGCTGGTCAATAAAATCAAGGCTTACGCGCTTCAGGATCAGGGGCTGGACACCGTCGAGGCCAACGAAGAGCTCGGATTTACCTCGGACTTGCGCAACTACGGCATCGGGGCGCAAATCCTGGTGGATCTGGGGGTTCGTAAAATGAGGTTGATGACCAACAACCCCAAAAAAATGGTCGGTCTTGATGGGTACGGACTCAGTATTGTTGAACAGGTTCCGATTGAAGTCCCGCCCAATCAGTACAATAAGTGTTATCTGGAATGCAAAAAATTAAAAATGGGGCATCTACTGAACATTGATGCAACACCTTAACGCAGGTTCAAAGGTTCAGACACTTAAATTCTGAAACCTCTGAACCCCGAACCTGGGAACTTGACAACTGACACCCAGAACAAGGCAGTGTTCTGTAATTTATGTTCGTTACCTGACAATAGCTCATATCGAAAGGAGTTTTTATGGCTAAGACGCTTGAAGCTCATTTAAGTGCCAAAGGTAAAAAGTTTGCCATTGTGGTGAGCCGATTTAATGATTTTATTACCGAAAAACTTCTAAGTGGTGCACTGGATGCCCTGGTGCGCTCTGGCGCAAAAGACAGTGACATCCAGATCGTCAAGGTGCCTGGGTCGTTTGAGATTCCATTAGTCGCTAAAAAATTAGCAAAGAAGAAAGGGTTGGGCGCTATTATTTGCCTGGGTGCGGTTATCCGCGGCGCAACCCCCCATTTTGATTATGTTTGTGCCGAGGTGTCCAAGGGTATTGCCCAGGTCAGCCTGGAATCTGAAGTGCCGATTATTTTTGGCGTTATCACCACCGATACGATCGAGCAGGCCATCGAACGCGCCGGTACCAAAGCTGGCAACAAGGGCTGGAGCGCAGCTATGACTGCTGTTGAAATGGCGAATCTGCTGGAAGTCGTGGGCTAGTTTTAGTCATGGGGATTCGTCGCAGAGCGCGAGAGTTGTCTATGCAGGCGCTCTTTTATATGGATGCCAATCAGGACGCATCGCCGCAGATGCTGGAACGCTTTTGTGAGAATTTTACCCCGCCTCAAAAGGCGCGGCCATTTTTCATGAAACTGGTGACCGGGGTTCTAAAGGCCAAGCCTCAAATCGATACCCTCATAGAACGCTTTTCCAAAAACTGGAGCGTACAGCGCATGTCCTGTGTGGATCGCAATGTCATGCGGATTGCTGTATTTGAAATGCTGTTTTGCTCAGATAT